>NZ_JABKCA010000100.1 GCF_013166655.1 Lentimicrobium sp. L6 | reverse complement strand
AAAAAATGAAAAATTAGGGTCATTGAAAGAATTATGGTGTTATGCAACGGTCTTAGTTTACTCTTGTAAATGAGGATTTTGAAGAAGATTCCAACGAAGACATGGAGCAAAAGATAAGCCCTAAATGAAATAAAAAAAAGAGTTCATTACTTTGCAATGAACTCTTTTTTTTATTGAATGCCTAGAACAATTTTATAGTTGGTCGATTCCTTTATCAATGATATCAAAGGTATCAGAAGCTATCACCAATTCCTCATTAGTAGGAATCAACATGATCTTCACCTTAGATTCTGGTGTAGAGATGATGGTTTCTTTTCCTCTTAAATTGGTATTAATTTCTTTGTCTAATTCAGCACCCATAAACTCAAGTCCTAAAGTAGCTTCCTGACGGGTTACCCAGTCGTTTTCGCCAATACCACCAGTGAATACAATAGCATCAACACCGCCCATAGCAGCAGCGTAAGAACCAATATATTTACGAACGCGGTATTGATACATTTTCAAGGCCAATTGTGCTCTTTCGTGTCCGCCTTCAGCAGCAATCTCCACATCTCTCATATCAGAGGAAACTCCACTTACTCCCAAAACTCCACTAAACTTGTTGATCAAAGTATTAGCAGTAGGTAAGGTTAATTCTTCTTTCTTAATGATATGGAATAAGGCTCCAACATCTAAATCACCAGAACGTGTTCCCATCATTAATCCTTCAATAGGAGTCATTCCCATACTGGTATCTAAAGACTTTCCTTGTTTAACCGCAGCAATAGAGCCTCCATTACCGAGGTGGCATGTAATCACATTAACCTCCTCAGGTTTTTTGCCTAATAAAGCAGCAGCTTTTAAGGATACAAACTTATGGCTAGAGCCATGGAATCCGTAACGACGAACACCATGCTTTTCATACATAGAATATGGAACACCATATAAATAAGAAAAGTCAGGCATGGTTTGGTGGAAAGCAGTATCAAAAACACCAACCTGTTCAATTTCTGGTAGTAGAGCAGTGATGGCATAAATACCATCTAAGTTTGGAGGATTATGAAGAGGAGCTAAATCTATAGTTTCTTCTAATGCTTGAATAACTGCATCATTAATTCTAACAGAACCACCAAATTTTTCACCAGCATGAACCACACGGTGACCCACGCCTTTTAATTCGTCGAGGCTGCTCATACAGCCATATTTCTTACTTAAAAGAATGCCTAATAAATATTCGATACCTTGCTTATGGTCTATGATTTCACCAGGAATAGTGGCTTTTGTACCATCCTCCATTTCGTGCTTAATCAATGAACCTTTAAGACCGATTTTGTCTACCAAACCTTTGGCTATCACCCTTTGACTAGGCATGTCGAATAATTGATATTTTAAAGATGAACTTCCACAGTTCAATACAATAATTTTCATTTTCTTGGTTTTTTATGAAATGCGACCTAAATGCTGAATATCTCCTTTTTTTGGTGTGCGCTTGCCATTAGGATAAGAATAAAATCCTTCGCCCGACAAACGACCAACCATGCCTGCTCTTACCAATCTCTTAATGATTGGAGAAGGCTTGTATCTGATTTCACCAAACTCGCTATATAGATTGTCCATCCATTTCAATACCTTATCGAGGCCCATATTATCTGCCAATTCGAAAGGTCCAGTTTGATAACCTGTTGTATGTTTAATGGTTTTGTCGATATCAGGAACTGAAGCAACACCTTCTAAAAGGATGCTACAAGCTTCGTTGATTAATGGGACAATCATACGAGTACTGATATTACCAGGAGATTCTTGTACTTCAACCATTTCTTTACCTACCATTCTAATGAATTTAGTAATACAGTCGTAGCTTCTGTCATCTGTTTTGATGGTTCTTACCGCTTCTACTATTTTTACTTGATCTACTGGAAGAATAAAATGTAATCCCATGGCCCTTTCAGGGATGTCCAATACCTCAGAAATCTCAGAAATATTTAAGGTAGCTGTATTGGATACTATAGTTGTTTTTTCATCAACCACGGCTTCAATTTTCTTGAAAACATCTCTTCTAAGATCTAAGCTAGTTCCTTTTTTCTTAGAGTGAATGGTTTCGATAACAATATTACTGCCTTTAAGGATAGAGAAGTCGCTTGAGCCTTGAATACGGCTTAGCATAGCCCTTTTTTCTCCTGCGGTTAAACCCCAACGGTTAATTTTTTCATCCAATTGCTTATCTAGAGCGTCAAAAATCTGTTGAACTCTCTCTTCGCTAACATCCACGAAAACTACGTCGATCCCGGCTTTGCTTACAAGACGAATAATTTGTTGTCCGGTGGTTCCGGCTCCAACAACTCCAACCTTTTGAAGGCTTCCTTCTTGTACAATTTTTTTGCCTAATGCAAAATCTGCTAATGTTTCAGCCATTGAAATATATTTATATGTTTTTTTATGTGTTTATTAAAACTTGTCTGCCGCTTGTAGAGAGGTAATCGCAATCATATTGATGATATCATCAGCTGAGCAACCTCTACTTAAATCGTTGATTGGTGCTGCCATTCCTTGCAATACTGGACCTACTGCCTCTGCCCCAGCTAAACGTTGCACTAATTTATAGGCTATGTTTCCAACTTCAAGAGTTGGGAAAACCAATACATTTGCTCGTCCAGCTATTTCGCTATCCGGAGCTTTTTTACTTCCAATACCAGGAATGATAGCTGCATCTGCTTGTAATTCGCCATCGATTTTAAATTCTGGAGCCATCTTTTGTGCAATGGCTGTAGCTTCTACTACTTTGTCTACCATTTCGTGCTTGGCGCTTCCCTTGGTAGAAAAACTTAAAAGAGCTACGCGAGGCTCTAAACCTGCAATAGCCTTGGTGGTACGAGCACTAGCCACAGCAATTTCTGCTAATTCGCTTGCAGTAGGATTAGGATGAACAGCACAATCAGCAAAAGTGATAATACCATTGTCTCCTATTTCTTTATTTTCGAAAACCATAAAGAAAGCACCACTCACTACAGAAATACCAGGTAAGGTTTTTACAATTTGAAAGGCAGGACGTAAAACATCGCCAGTTGAATTTTCAGCACCAGCTACTTCTCCATCTGCTTTACCATTTTTAACCAATAGTGTAGCTAGGTATAGAGGATTTCGAACTAGTTTTTCAGCTTCTTCTCTGCTTTTAATCTTCTTTCCTCTGATTTCTAATAGTAAATCAACATACTCTTCAAAAGCATCAAAGTTATTAGGATTGATAATTTGAGCTTTTTCAAGATTTGTTAAGTCATATTTCTGGGCTAATTCTCTAATTTCAGTTGGATTTCCAATTAGAATAATTTCGGCAATTTGATGAGCAATAGCATAATCAGCTGCTTTTAAAGTTCTTTCTTCATTGCCTTCTGGAAGTACAATTTTTTGGATGTTCTTTTTGGCTTCTTCTCTAAGCCCTTCAATAAAATTCATAATATGGTTTGTTTAAGTCCTAATACATTAATAATTAAGTATTTATAACTATGTTGAATCGTCGGCAAAGATAGGAATAAAAGAAAGATATAGATTCCTCAAAAATCAAAAAAAATGGCTGATTACTTAATTTAGAATTGTTCTTTCAAAAATATTTATAAAACCATAGACAACCTTTTATTTTAAACTGGGGTCTAAGCTACAAATACTTCAATTCATTTTGTAGTATTCGCATAAACCATTGAATATAACATATTGAAAGCGAAAGAGAATCACACAAACTCTCTTTCAGATGCATTTGCACAACATGCATCTATTAGTTAACCAATAAATGTTATTATCCTGTAGGATTTTTCCTATGGGATTTTTTTTGTACTGTTGTGTTTCCTTTCTAGTTATTTTTGCAATCGAATGGGAAACATCAATCTTTTTAACAATCACAGTTCGGAGGAATTCAAAAAGCTGAGTTTGCAGCTGTTTCAGAAGCAATATCAGCAAATTCCAGTGTATCGATCCTTTGTGGATGCTTTGAAAATAAAGCCACAACAGGTAGGGAAATTAGCCGATATTCCATTTATGCCCATAGAGTTTTTTAAAGATTATAAGGTTTTAGCGAAGAACGAGAAGACCGAGTTATTGTTTAAAAGCTCTGGGACAACGGGAATGCAGAGAAGTCAGCATTTTGTAAAATCGGCTAAAGTGTATAAAGAGAGCTTTATAAAAGGTTTTGAGTATTTCTATGGCCCAATTACCAACTATATTTTCCTAGCCCTACTTCCGAGTTATTTAGAGAATGGAGATAGCAGTTTGGTTTATATGGCTGACCATCTGATTGAGCTTTCAAAGAGTGAAGATAGTGGATTCTATCTAAACGATTATTCAAAAATAATAGAAAAACTTCATCAACTGAAAAGCAGTCCTAAAAAAGTCATGCTCTTGGGTGTGAGTTATGCTCTTTTAGATTTGGTGGAAATGCAAGACTTCGATTGCCCAAATCTAACCATCATGGAAACCGGAGGAATGAAAGGAAGAAGGAAGGAAATGGTAAGGGAAGAGTTACACGAGATAATTAGGAAGGGTTTTGGAGTAGAGAAAATACATTCAGAGTATGGTATGACGGAGCTACTGAGTCAAGCTTATAGCAAAGGCGATGGTATTTTCAGCTGTCCACCTTGGATGAAAATCATGATTAGAGATGTGAATGACCCGCTCAGCCTTTTGGAGGAGGGTAAAAGTGGCGCTATCAATATTATTGATTTAGCCAATATACATTCTGTCAGCTTTCTAGCCACACAAGATTTAGGTAAAATAACCGCTCCCAACGAATTTCAGATACTAGGTCGTTTTGACAATAGCGATATTCGAGGTTGTAATTTATTAATTGCTTAGGTTTCTTCCTCATTAAATCATCACGATTAATATGGAATCTCAGTTATGAGTTACCAAAACACCTGTCATTCCGATGCGCAGCGAGGAATCTTTAATAATTAATAGGACGCTATTGTTTTTTCATAAATAAAAGAACCCACCTTTATGAAAAGATGAGTCCCAATTTACTTCTACACTTAAAAAAATGCTTTATTCAAATTTTCTGCCATCTCCAGCTTGAAAAGCATATTTCATATTGATAAAACCAGAAGCTCCACCTTCGCTATAATATCCTTTAATCCAAACTTTTGCATATTTGCCATTGGCAGTTTTTATCACATAAACATGATCGTTGGCTTCATAGCTAGGACCTTGGTTTCCGTGAGTCATCTCAATACATCCTTTAAAAGCGTCGTTACCAGTAGAGGTCATATATTCCACTCCTTGACCAGTAAAGGCTTCCACTATTAAAATAGTATCATCCACAATATAACCTGTTTCATTAGCTTCTAGAACTGAAGTAAAGTCTACTTCGCCAGCATCATAAGCACCACCTTGTCCACTCCCAGACTCACCGCCATTGGTTCTTACATTATAACGATTAAAAGCAATATCCCAAGTTAAAGAAGTGTTGTGATTTGTTGAGTCTACTTCTTTTCCTTCTTCGAATGAATAGTAAATCCAATCGTTTCCATAATCAGTTTTTCTACTTAAAATAACATCCCCTGTTTTTAAATCTCCTGATTGAGGTGTTACTTGCTCATCTTCATCTTTTGTACAAGAAGTGTTCACCATCACTAAGCTAATTAAAGCTATAAATACTAATTTAAAATTTTTCATTGTTTTGTTGTTTTTGATTGATTTTTATTTGTCTGTTTTATTATTTCTGAATGAGAGAACGAAATTCTCTATATAAATGGTCGACCTTTAAATTAAGGCTGATATAGCCTCTTCGCCCAGGTGAAAGGCTACTATTATTGCTAACGATTGGAGCTTTATAGTCAAAGATATTATCTACCCCAATAACTAAGTAAATACCATTATGAAAGCTTTGAGAGATGGTGAATTTCCACATAGAGAAAGGATCGTAATGGGCTAAATAGGAACCAACTTCCTGTTGTCCATTTACTTCAATATCGTCTAACTCATAATAGTCTTTTGCTCCCGTAAACTTTCCTGTGAGATTGACCTTTAGCTGATAAATTCGCTTGGTTAAGGTGTATTCAAACCTGATGTTTCCACTATGTGGTGATATGGCAGATATACTCTTATTATTCATTTCTTGTGAATCTTTGATATAGCTATATCCACCAGAAATAAAGAAATTTCTCTTAATATTATATTTAAACAAAACTTCTAGTCCATGCATTTGGGATTTGTCGATATTGGTATAATTATATACTTGTTTACCATATTCATCAAAAGACCAATAGCCACCTATTTTGTTTTTAAACCAGTTCTGATAAAAATTTGCGCTAATGTTGAAAACAGAACGTGTATATTCTGCTGAAAAGGAGAGGTAATTATTGGTTTCTGGGATTAGATTTTCATTTCCTTTAATATCGAACATGCCTAACATAGACCAATCCATATACAGTTCTTTAAGTGTGGGGGAGCGGAATCCCATAGCATAATTCGCTCTAAAAGTCACAGGAATCAGTTTATACATCATAGATAGTTTTGGAGTGAGATGAGTGCCATATGTACTGTGGTGGTCCATCCTAAATCCTCCAATCATATTCCATTTTGAGTTTATCTGATAATCATCTTGTGCATAGGCAATGATGGTATTTGAGGATTTACTAACTAATGAATCAATAGCACTTGAAAACATCATTGTGGCCAGTTCTTCAGCCAGATCTTCTAATCCTACAGTTAAAAAGTGCTGTTCATTGATACGCTGATTAAGAATAGCTTTTGGATTATAAAAATGATGATTATATAGTTTGTTCTTCCAATCTATTCTTTCATTTACTTCATACTTATGATACGTATCATCATTATAAGAGAGCTCTAAGTTAGATAGTTCAGAAAAACTAAAAATAGATTTTAATCCGAAATTAAAATCCTCATATCCATCATAAATATTGTCTTTTTTAAAATCGTAGATATTATGTTTATAGTAATTAGCATTTGCTCTCATCCGCCACTTATCAGTCACTTGGTACTCGAATAATTGTGAAATACTATAGTCTTCATTTCCGGGGATATGCATGGTCGGTAGTTCTACTCCTTTTAAATCATGATCTACATAATCCTTATGTAATGAATCACTACTAGTTAAAATATAAGCATCGGAGCTTTTAATATTAAAATTAGTCTTGGACATGAATTTATTCAAGTTGAAACCTAAAGTACCATGAAGATTTAAATTGGGTAGATCTAATTTGCTTTTATAGAAGTAGAAGTCGTCATTAGATTTTAAATCTGGATAGCTTGTCTGATTCATCTCCCCATACTTGCCACCTAAACTAAATTCAACTTTGTTATTGGGTTTTTTAGTGATGATATTGATAACACCTCCCATAGCTTGAGAACCATATAATGCAGAGGAGGCTCCTTTTACTATTTCTACGCGTTCCACATCGTTCATATTAATTCTGCTATAATCAACATTTCCCTCTGTTTCTCCAGCCATTCTTTCACCATCTATTAAAAAAAGAACGTAGTTGGCATCTAAGCCTTGTATTTTAATATCTGCTCCATAACCAGCCTGATGAATTTCTACACCAGGGACTTCATCCTCTAGTAAAGATCCTATTTCTGTGATTCCTCTACTTTCAATTTCTTCTGCTAATAATAGCTGTGTGATTACTGGAACGTCTTTTAGTTTTTTAGAAGTTCGAGTTGCGGTCACAACTACTTGATCGAGGTTCATGAGGTCAGTACTTAATTTGTATTTCTTATCCTCTCCAGGTAAAATGGTATCTAGAACAGTTTTATAGCCAGTAAAGGATATGACGATGATGCTCTTTTCAGATACACTATTATCGGATTTGCCTTCTAAAGAAGTAATGGAATAGGATTTCTTTTTTGTTTGTATGGACTCGAAGCTCAAATGAGCATAAGGAATGGGTTTTAGAGTTTCGATATCAACAATTTCAATCGTGCTTTGTGCTATTCCCTGTAGAGCAACTAGTAATATAGTTGAGCTCAACAAAAATGCAATAATGCTTTTCATAGTGTTATTTTATTAACAATAATTTATCAGGTAATACTTCTGATGGTCCGTGACCTAAGAATGATGGTTTTATTGGTCCATTTTCTAGCACAGAGATTTCTTAAGGACTAAGAAATTGATCTTTTAATATTTTGGGTATACAAACCTATCACTTGATACCAAATTGGTATTCAGAAGGGGTTTCAGGAATATTAAAAGATCTAATAAACTAAAGGATGGCTGGGGGTCCCCGCAAGCATCGGGTGTCTATGTATACCTGTTTGGCAGGTGTAGAAACATTTAGACTAGTCAATAAAGTATAAGCGGTATGTATATTTTTATTAATACTAGTTTCTGAAGCAAAAACATTAGAATGAAAATCTATTTTTAAACCAATGGTAGTATCTTTTTTGGAGAAGGTTTTATTCTCAGTTTTAATAAATGCTAAACTTTCAAATACATGGTCTCCATGCATTCTCTCCACGTGAAACTGAATAATAGAGGCAAAGGAAACCCAGAGAATTGCAAAAGCAATCACTAAATTAAAACCATTCTGTTTCCTCTGTTTATTCATGAAGCTAAATAGCAACAAAAATTCTGTTATTTAAGTAACAGAACACCAATATCTTTCTTATTTAATTTTGTTATAAATTAGGAAATGGTCCGAGTGAAATTCTTAAATGATAAAACTAAATGGTCAAAATAGAGCAATAAAATACTGTCTTTTTATTTATTGGCAAGCTATTTCATATGATGGTCAATGGCTGAGAAAAAATGTCCATTGGGGCCGTCATCACCTATTAAAGCAGGCGCTAATGCACCGGGTAAAACTGCTTCTACAGGATGGTCAGCAAATTCTCCACCTAAATCTGTACGTAGCCAGCCTGGATCAAGAGTGTTGATTTTAACAGCGGTGTCTTTCAGTTTTGAGGCAATATCGTCAGTAAGTTTATTTACTGCCCACTTGGAGGCACCGTATGGAGCCAATTCAGGTTCATCTTTAATTCCAGAAGTCAGATTAATCACACGCCCAAAGTTTTGTTCCATCATATCTGGGATAAAAGCTGCACAAAGGCTATACATGGCCATCACATTTACCGTGAAGGATGCAGACCATTCTTCCCAGCTGTGCTTCCAAAAGTCTTGATGATAAGGACTCATGATGGCAGCATTATTATACAAGATATCTACTTTTACATTCAAATTCTTTACCTGCTTAATGATATTTTTCACCTGCGACTCCTCCGACAATTCACCATAAACTATATCAACCTTTATGGGATACCTTTTCAAAAGTTCTAGACTTGTTTTGCAGCTGTCTTTTTTTCTTCCATGAAGAATAATGTGACATCCTTTTTTTGCTAATCCTAGAGCGATTTGTTGTCCGACACCTCTACTGGAGCCAGTAATGAGGGCTGTTTTACCCTCGATATTTATCATTGAATACATCTTGTTTAGTTTTATGGGTTATTTTCTATTCTCTTGAAGATAGGCTAAAACATAAACTGCAGGAGCATTCCAGTTGATACAAACTTCGTTAGAGGCATAAGAAGCTTCCACATCCATATAAGATTTTGCTGAAAATTCTGAAGTATAGGACACCTGTGATTTATCTTGACGGTGAGCGTTTGGTCCACCTATGATAAAACCAGGAATAGGATCTTCAATGCCATCGGCACCACTAGGTCTGTGGTGAGGGAACATCACTCTTTTAGAACCAAAACCAGTTAAGAAACAATAGGCTGTTGCATTCTTTCCGTAGATATAGTCGTTGATTTGCTCTGCACCAATCAAATATTTCTCCTCTCCAGAAATTCTATGGGCCACACATAAAATCATAGCTTGATTGAGTACATCGCTATTAGAACCCCATTCGTATCTTTCCAAGGCGACTTGATATGGATTTTCTTTTATTTGAGCTAAAATACCATCCGCTAATTTCAAATGACTTTGTTTTAATTCTTGTGCGAGTTCTAGGTTTATCAAATCTGTGTTTTCCAATAAAGAGTGAAAAGCATTATTTCTAATAAAAAACTTCCAAGAATTAGTAAGCTGGTGTTGGTATTCTTGAGGGTATTCTAAAATATAATTTAAATATTTTTGGTCTTTTGTAGTAATGAATAATTCACTTGCAGCCCAATAAAAGTCATCTTCAAATATATCATCATCGTAAGGGCCTGTACTCACATCTTCAGGATTGCTATAAGCTATATCATTATTAGCCATGGCCCATTTCCAGGCTTTTTTTGAGGAGGCTAAAGCTTTTGAGGACCATTCGGGATCAATAGTTTGGTAGAGACGAGAAGCTTGAGCCAAAACAGCAGCAAAGTTTAATGTAGCATCAGTTCCTTTTCCTATAATCATGCGCTCTAGGTCATAGTTCTCAGGCATAATGAAACCGCTAAAACCTTTTGCCGTTAGTTTATGATAAACGCCGCCATCCTTATCTTGCATAGTACTGATCCAGTCTAACTCGTATTTTAACTCGTCCATTAAATCACTTACTGAATTTCCACTCTCAGGAATATTCAAGGCTCCATCTTTAATGGCTTCGGGATATTGCTCCACTAAATATAACATTTGCCCAGTTGATAAAGCAGCATTTACAATATATTTACCATAATCTCCTGCATCGTACCATCCTCCTGGAGAGTTTAATGTTCCTTCACTTCTTCCACTTGAAGGGTGATAAGTACAATTGTCATCTGGATGCCCAGCTGCTCTTGCGAATTCACCTCCGTGTTTTTCAACAATAGCCATGGAAGCTCTTTGAAAATAATAGCTTTTAATAGCAGAATGGAGCGCTTCTTGGTAAAGGTTTTCCTTTATTTCAAAAGGATATGATGCTAATTCATCATCTATCAGAATAGTATAATTCCCAGGTGTTTTAAATTCGGAAAAATCTCCCATCATTACTTTTTCACCCGATGCCTGCCATGTGCCTTTATGGATTAGCTTTCCTGAGAAAACTACTTCTTTTTGGGCATTGAGAAGTTCGAAGCTTTCACCTTCAATATCAGCCAAAACAAATTCCTTAACAGAATGAGGATAATATCCTATCTGATTTATTCTGATGGCATCAGATATGTTAGTTTTATTGGGCTTTGGGCCATTGCAAGAAAAAAGTGCAAACGCAAGAATAAGGCTTAGAAAAATAGTCTTTTTCATAGTATCGTATTTAGTGTCATTAGTTTTGTAGTTCGCTTATTTCTCATAAGAGATTAAGTTGGTCAAATTTACAATAAATACTAAAACCCCTTGCCTTTTCTGTTGATTTATTTATCTAAGTGATACTATATATGAGTTTTATGAAATTAAATTTAGGAGAAGTGTGATTTTGAGAAGCGCCATATTAAAAGATAAAGTAAGCCGATGGAAAGCCCAAAACCAATTATAATAGGCATTAGAATCATTTCTCCCAAAGCCATACTGTTCAGAGTTTCAAAAACCCAATAAGTAGGAATAATAGCAAAAGCCCAAGCGCAGCATGGAATAAAAAAACCAACCAAGGGTATAGAAACCAATAGATTCATAAGCTTAAACCAAGTCATTCCTTCCATTTTATTCTTTGAGAACAAAGTCACAGAAAGGCTGAGAAGAGGAGCAAATAAGCCGCAAAGTAGGGAAAACAAAATAGCATCCTCTATTTTAAAGATATAGAAGGATTGTACTTGGAGGAGTAGAAAGGTGACAAGCGCAGAGAGAGTAAATGGAATCACTTGTCGGCTTGCGATAAAACCCATTTTTGAAACGGGTAATACCCCGTAAACTTTAGCCACTTGTATGTCTTTTTCATGGATAAGAACCATGCTATATATAAAGCCAAACATGGTGCTGGTTTGTAAACTGGCCCCCATCAATATATAGGAAGCATAATGCTGAACAATAGGGTATTCCTCAATAAGAGCAGGCAATCCAAATAGCACCATAGCTATAATCAATAGTGGCATAGCTAAGAATATACGTAAACTGGAATCACGAAATATCAGCTTAAAATCTGTGATGGAAAGTAAAAGGAGATTTTTCATTTAGCTTGCTTTTATTATTCGTTTCACAAAGGTTCTATAAACCACAAAATAGAGGAGGGGTATCCAGATGATGCTAGAAAGATAAGCCCAGATTATTGGCCATATTTCAGTTTGAGTATCAAAAGAAAAAACAGTTAGGTCAAGTGGTCCTTGAATGGGAGAAAACTGGAATAAGGAAATATCGCTTAGACCAAAATAATTGAATAAAGGAAGACTGAATGTTAACATGAGTGGGATAGATCTAAGCATAAAGCTTAAGAATTCGGTCGTAAAGCTCACCACAAATAAACCCAGCAAACTGAATATGATGCAAGTAAAAAATACTCCAGCCGAAAAATGCAACCACTGAACATCAAAACCCAGGATAGCCAATGTCATTCCGCTGGCACAAGCCCAACCCACTATAGAAAGTGCTATGATTTTAGAGAGTAAATAATGATGATAAGAAACAGGTGTCACGAATAAAGCAGGCAATACATTTTCGTTATGTTCCATAATCACACTTAAACCTATAAAGAATAACCCAATAATAGCTGGATCAATGTAAATTAGTAGCGTTAAAAAGGGTTCTACATTTGGTAGATCTTTAATCAAATAGAAGATGAGCGCATAAATGGCTGTAACAGCAATGCTAATGGCAATCAGGTTGTTCTTATATAAAATGACAAATTGCCAACGGATTTGAGTGATAAAGCTCTTCATTATTTTAAGTTTTTGCCCGTTATTTTTATAAAAACCTCCTCTAAACTTGCTTCTTGAGTGTGTATTCTCAGAATTTCTTTTTCCTTTATAAACTTACCGAATTCCAAATTCTCTCCCAATTTAGTCAAAGGGAATTCTGCATTCTTTCCATTTTTCAATTCTACCTTTACCAGGTCCCTACCGTGTTGGAGTTTTAGATCTGCCGGTTTTTCGGTGATGATGATTTCTCCATCTACAATAAATGAAACCCTATCACAGAGTTCATCAGCAGTGGCCATATCGTGAGTGGTGATGAAAATGGTTTTACCTAGATTTTTTAAGCTGAGGATATGTTGTTTGATGGTTTGTGCATTTATTGGATCTAAACCCGAAGTAGGTTCATCGAAAAACAAGATATTCGGATTATGCATAATGGCTCTCACATAATTCAATCGCATTTTCATTCCTTTTGAATAGGAATCTACTGGCTTGTTCGCTTCTTTTTCTAATCCAACAATTTCTAATAAGGAGTTTAGGTTCTGCACTTTTTTGGAGGAATAAAAGGCGGAAAATAATTGAAGATTCTCCAAAGCAGTGAGTTTTCCGTAATGATTGGGCAATTCAAAACCCACTCCAATATCTTGAAAATAATCGCGACCCCATTCTTTTAAATCTTTATTGTCGATACTGATTTCCCCATTATAATTACCAATGATTTTATAGAGGATCTTCTGACAAGTACTTTTTCCAGCGCCACTTGGCCCAAGAAAACCAAATATTTCTCCTTTTTCTATTTCAAAATTTAGCCCTTTTAGAGTTGGAGTTTCTCCTTTTGGATAGCTATAATCTAGGTTTTTGACTTTGATCATGATTTGTTGAATGAAGGTTTTAGTAAAATAATATAGGCATCAATGGATTTTAATAAGGACTCTTGGGTTCCTTGCAATAAGGGGAGTTCCTGATCTAAATTCTTGCCCACATCAACCTGATGTATTCTCTCCATATACTCACCAATACTAATACTGATGGTATATAGAAAGTGAGCCATTGATAATAAAGGCACATCGTTTCTAAAATGCCCCTCCTCTATTTCTTTTTTAATCATGGCTTGCATCATGACTAATGCTTTTTCTTTCCAGCTTTTAGCCAATTCTTTTATAGCTGTTGAACTTGTTAGGAAGTTGATGTGGTAGAGGAAACGGCTTTGAAGAGGATGTTCTTCATCAAATTTAATTCCTTGAACATAAAGTTCGCGATAATAGCTCCAAAAATCGGGATAGTTGGCTCTGTTTAGATGCATGATGTATTGCATCTTGGTTTGTTCGCTTTCTTCCTTGAGATAAAGAAACAGATCTAGTTTGTCTTCAAAATATTGATAAATGCTTCCTTTGGCAATTCCAAGCTTCTTGACAACAGCTGTTATAGAAGCATCCTCATAAGAGTGATGACTAAATTCGAATAAGAATGCCTGAATGATGGCCTCTTTTTTCTCTTCTTTGAGTTTGAAAAATGTTTGTTTCGGCATGAATGTGACTTGGTGGTCACAAATGTATATTAATTTTTAATACAAAATGATTATGTGGTCATGTCTTTTTGCCACGAATGCCCGAATGGAATCTTAAATGAGTTATAATATTTCACGAATTTTTAATTACTAACTCCTGGTAGTGGAATTTTACACGCAAACTTGAGCTAGCTGGAAGTAGTATTTTCTTGTCTACTAAATTTAAATACTGAATTCAATCAAAATTTATCTTTATATCACCTTCTCTTAGAAGTTCAGCTTCTCCAAAATCATGAAATAAAATAATAGGGTTACCCATTTAAGTCTCGTGTAATTTAATCGAAGCGTAAGC
>NZ_JABKCA010000099.1 GCF_013166655.1 Lentimicrobium sp. L6 | reverse complement strand
CTCACTTCTCACTTCTCACTTCTCACTTCTCACTTCTCACTTCTCACTTCTCACTCATAACGAATAGATTCCGCCGGATTTCTTCTAGCACTTTTATAGCTTTTCCAAGCCACTATTAAAAAGGAAAAACAAAGGGTTATCAATCCTGCTAAAATGAAAATGCTAACATCAAGATTCGTTTTATAGGCAAAGCCTTCTAACCACTTGTTCATAAGCATATAGGATATCGGTGTTGCCAAAATAAAGGCAATGAACACCCATGAACTGTATGATTTAAATAACAAGGATAGTATCTCACTCACCTTAGCACCATTGATTTTTCTCAAGCCTATTTCTTTTTTTCTTCTGGCTAGATTAAATGATACCATAGCAAAGAGTCCCAATCCAGATAAAATCAAGGAAACAATAGTGAATAGAGAAAGTACCTTGGTGATTGTATATTCTTTCTCATATACCTTCTCATAGCTATCACTGGCAAATTCATAGGCAAATGGTTTATCAGGATTTACTTCTGTCCAAACTTCATTAATAATTTTCAATGCCTTATTCCTGTTTTTCAGTTCAATTCTTATAAGGAAATTGGAACTAAACACCTTTCTGGAGACCATGACCATTGGCTTTTCTTTAGCATACAAATTGGTATAATGAAAATCTTCCACTACACCTATAATGGGTCCAAAAGGGAATAGTGGCTCCATGTGTTCAAATCTAAAGTTTTGACCTATGGCGTCCTCTGGGTTCTCAAAACCCATATGCTTTAAGGCCGTTTTATTAATAATATATTTTGAATGATGGATGCTTACTTCATCTTCCAATTCCTTTGGTATTTCTTGTTCGCTCAATGATAATTGCCACAAGCGAAGTGCTTTTTGCTCCCATTCCATGCTACTGGTTTGCCCAAAACTAGCTTTCCCAGCGATGGCATTAATATCAAGAAAGGAGAAGAAATTTGAGTCTACACACAAAATATTTAAAGTTGAATTAGGAATTTTTTCCTTTCCTTCAATCTCGTATGGGAAATTATCAGTCACCATGCCAGCTGGCTCTTCCATTACAGAAGTAACATCTATTATTTCAGGATGCTGTTTTAGTTTTTCCTTAAAAACTTCGTAATTACTCACTACATCCCATGGGTTTTCAGGAATAACCACCATGTCCATACTCTCGGCATCGGGATGAAGGCTATTGATATGATTGAGTTGTTTATGCAAAATTAAAATGGAGCTCAGTGAAATCATAGTTAATGCCAACTGCAAAATCACAAATACCTTATATGATGACTTTTGCTTTAGCATATCCATATAGGCTCCTATAGAAATTTTATTCACTAATAATGGCCAAATAGAATTCAGGATGACCAATAGGGCAAATCCTAAAAGCAAAAAAATAATTTCAAGTACCGTTAAATTGAAAAATGATAAAAAATGATAATAGGAAGAAAATTGCTGAGCCAAAAAGAAGGAGAGTGCGATAATTATGATATTCAGTATTATTGTTTCTTTAATAGTATCAAATAAAACATTCCTTTTTTTTGCTCCATTAATCAGCTTGATTTTATGGGTTTTTATATCGGAAATAAACTGAACGAAATTCAGATTGGAGTAGTTGATAAATGCTATAAGCATAATGATTAATATGCTGGATAGAAGAAGGAGGATAGACTGAAAGCTACTGTTCTTTTCCAATTCTCTGGATTTATGACTGTGCAAATGAATACGAGTAAGAGCCTGTAAATCAGCAAGAGGTTGATAATCATTTCCTTCATGTTTCTCATCCCATTTGGCTTGTATTTCTTGTAGTAGCTCATCGGTGTTGGTTTCGGGAGCCAATAATAAATAGGTATAATCAAGAGTATTCCTAATGTCCTCTTCTCTGGAGGTCAAAATATCGAAGTTAAAATGTGAATTTGAAGGTGGGTCTTTTAAAACTCCTTGAATAGTAAACTCAAATTTTTTCACATCCCGCTGATGAACAATAAATATTTTTTCTCCTATAACATCAGTATGCCCAAAATGTGTTTTTGCAAAACGCTCTGTTATGACTACATGCTTAGGATGATTAAAAATATTTTCGGCATCTCCTACTAATAATTCAAAGTCAAAAATCTGGAAGAAAGAAGAATCAACGGCATATACCTTCTTTGAATAGAAAGAATTATCCTCAATAGATATAATGGCATTTCGAAAGGAAGTAAGTCTTAGCACTTCCTCTACTTGTGGAAGTTCCTCATTCAACTTATAGCTTAAATGGGTCTGTGTGCGTGCATCAACCATAGAACTTGCACCTGTGTTACTATTAGAAGTCAAGCGATAAATCCTATCAGAATTGGAATGAAATTTATCATAGCTCAATTCCATACTCACAAAGGAATAAACCAATAATAAGCAAGCAAATGCTACTGAAAGCCCCAAGACATTGAGTCCGAACCAAAGTTTGTTCTTTTTAATTCTTCTGATGATTTTTCCTATGTTCATTTTTTTTGTTTATTCTATTTAATCATTTAAATAATTGCCTTATACTTCGTTACTCTCCATTTTTTACTTTCTCATTTACAATTAGTAAAATCGTCATTAAAAAACCTCGAAAGCCTCGTCTAAGACAATTTTTAAAAAGGTTTTGTCTTGCAATTTCTTTATTCTATCATTTTTATTAAAAACACTTTTACTCCTCACTTCCAACTTCCAACTTCCAACTTCCAACTTCTAACTTCCGACCTACTCATGTCTCAAAGCATCCACTGGATTTCTACGGGCTGCTGTATAACTTTGCCAGCTCACTGTCAGCAATGAAATGGCAAGGGCAATAAATCCTGCAACGGCAAATACCCACCAGCCTAAATCAATCCTGTAAGCGAAATTTTCCAACCATTTATTCATCAAATAATAGGAAAGAGGTGCTGCAATCACAAAGGCTACCAATATCCATTTTACAAAACTCCAGTTTAACAATCTGACAATCTCAAGTATGGTAGCCCCATTTACTTTTCGAATACCTATTTCTTTTGTCTTTTGGCTGATGATATAAGAAATCAGTCCAAACAACCCGAGACTTCCTATCAAAATGGCAACCATTGCAAAAAGTTGGATAAGCTTTGATGTATTTTCCTCCTCTTGATATAAGGAGGCGATTTTATCATCGAAAAAACGAAAATTCATGATATCATCTGGGAAGATTTCATCCCACTCTTTTTCCACTTTTTTTATTGATTCCTGATAAGCATTTAAACTCAAAACATTGGGGTTCATTTTAATGGCCATTTCATTGATATTAAAGCTCAGATTGGAGAAAATGACATTCTCCATACTCTTATGTAATGATTGTGCGTGGAAATTCTCAACTACAGCAACGATATTAAATACCGTGCCATTATTACCAAACCCAAACCGCTCACCTAATGCCTGCTGAGGATCGTTAAACCCAAGAAGTTTTGCAAGTTGTCTATTGACAATAACATCACCATTATTTTTAACCTGTGAATAATTTTCACCTGCTATTAATTTTAGTTCAAATAAATTCAGATAATCTACATCTGCCGTTTTCAAATTTGCGAAATGCTCATCTTTTTCAATAGATGGGTGATTGATAAAAGAATTCACTCTCCAATCTGCCAAAGGACTGCGAGTTCCATAGCTCACCATTTCAAATTCAGGATGCTTTTTAAGTTTTTCTTTTAATAATTGTCGTTTCTCCGAATTTGAATCGGGTAAGGTGACTAAAAGAATAGCTTCTTTACTAAAGCCTAAATCTTTAGTCATGAAGTAGTTTAATTGTTGGTTCATCACTAGAGTCCCGATAATTAAGACTAGCGAAATGCAGAACTGAATGATAAGCAATGTACTCCTTAGTGATAAGAAGGAAGAAGAGTTTTTTACATTAAACGAACTTTTTAGGGCAACATTAGGACTCATTCCAGCTATAATTGTAGATGGATATAAACCAGATAAAATTCCAATAATGATGGCCACCAGTATTAAATAAATAAAGATGCTGGGATCCATTAATAGGTTTAAATGTAATCGATACCCAATAACGCTTTCAAGGTAAATAAACAGGAAATGGGCAATGAATAATCCAATAAATGCTGCAATAAATGTGACAACAATGGACTCTATCAGAAACTGTATACTCGATTGCCTTTTGCTTTCTCCAAGTATTTTCTTAATCCCGATTTCTTTAAACCTTTTTGTAGCCTGAACAACAGAAAGGTTAATGAAGTTTATCGCAGCCACAATGATCAGAAACAAACCGATAACACCAAGAATCAATAGATTTTTGTGGGGAACTTGTCGATTACTATAATTATTGCAAGTACTCGAATGCAATTCAGAAAGAGGCTGTAAAACATATTTTTGCTCAAGGGTATTGTTCTTCTTATTATACTTATCATAGAATGCCAAAAGCTGATTCTCAAATGTTTTTGGAGATACGTTTTGAGGTAAAAGTAAATAACAATTAGTTGCCGAATTACCTTCTTGCCAATCTATTCCACCTTTAAAATAGGGATTTGATAGAGGCTGATCTTTATAGTTTGCAATAATTGAGAAAGGAAGATCTGTGTTTTTTGGTGGATCTGATATCACTCCAGTAATTTGTAATGCACCTGCATTATTTATAATGAGTGTTTGATTAAGTGCTTGACTAACTTCTTGAGCTGATAAACCAAAATACTTCTGTGCTAGCGAAGAACTAATCACCACACTTCCTTTATTATCTAGAGCATTTGAAGGATTACCGGCTAAGAAATTAAAATCGAAAAACTCAAAGATATTAGGTTCTGCATAAACCAAGCCCGTTTCTTCTTGGTACTTCTGAATGCTTCCATTTTCATGCTCTACATTAATCTGACCTTTGCCAGCATAAAAAGTCATTAGGGCATCTATTCCTGGAAAATCATTTCTTATAGCACTTCCAACAGGATGCACCTGAGCTTCCCCGTATTTAATTCCTATTGTAGGTATTTTGTATTCATTAATTAAACGGTATACATTTTCATAATTCTGATGATAGCTATCGAAACTAGATTCGTAAGCAATAATTTTATAGATGACCAAGCTACATCCTATACCAATAGCTAAACCACCTATATTAATTACTGAATAGGTTTTATTCTGACTTATATGATTCCAAATGGATTTAAGCAATGTTTTAAACATTATTTTACCTTTCTTTTATTCTTCATAAGATTTAATGTTTTAATAGATTGTTCATTCTTTCATTTCTTCATTCGCCAAGTCTCCCTATCTCTAGTTCGCTAGCTCATTAAATTTCAATCAATACCTCAAAGTCGCAAAGAAACTCCCCCTCTATCATTTTCACTCTCACTCAAACCTCAAAACCTCAATTGGATTTCTTTAGACTGCAGTACTACTTTGCCAACAAATGGCTTTATATTAAACTCGTTCATTTTCTTTTATTGATTTTATTATTCTGAAGTATTGAGTATATAATCATTTATATCTATATCTTCTGGTAAAAGCTGAGCTAAATCTTGATTATAAAGAAAGAGGTAGACAAAAGCTTTGCTTCCAGTTTCACTTATAGAATTAACCAAAATTGGTAATACTATGCGTTTCTTTTTGATGAGGCTAGAGGAGTATATCATTTCACATTCATCATTTAAAATGGCTACAGGAAGATAGGTTCTATTGGCATTAAACTCCTCCATATTTTCCTCCATATCAACTCTATCTATTGATGTCCAATGTTCTCCATTGTCTAAATGAAACTTTTGTTGTAAATCGTCAATAGAGAATTGAAACAAGATATCACTACCCCTAAACTCAAAGCCAATATGCTCCAATTGCTGCTGATCTAGCTCAAGCGCCTGGTTAACACAAGTATCCCCTGGACTGTCGGAAAGTATGGACATTAGCATCATGGAAAGAGTTCCGAGTATGTGAAATAGTGATTTCATAGTTTATTTTTAATATGCTTAGAATATTATTCTTTCACTTTCACCAAAGCTATCGTAGCCCGATACTATCACCTGCTCACCAGCTTGTAGACCTTCTAGAACTTCGTAATATTGAGGATTCTGATTACCAATCTTGATATAGCGCTTTTCGGCTGAATGACCATCCTCCGCTAAAACAAATATCCATTGTCCGCCAGTTTTCTGGAAGAAGGATCCTTTGGGTAAAAGCATAGCATTTTTAGGATTCCCCAGTTGTAGACGAGAGTAATAGGTTTGACCCGTACGCATATTTGTAGGAGACTCCCCAGTAAAAACCAATTCCACAGAAAAGCGACCGCTTCTTACATCTGGAAATACCTTTCTGATGGTCAACTCATACTCTTGTCCTTGGCGTTCCAATATGGCTGATAAACCTACTCTTACTTTATCAATATAATGCTCATCAATTTCGGCCACCACTTTAAAGGAAGCCAGCACATCAATCTGACCTAATCTGCTACCTTTAGGAATAGATTGTCCCAATTCAGCATCTAGAACAGTAAGCTGTCCATCAATAGGCGATTTCACATTTAACTGATCTTGGCGTTGACGAACCAATTTAAGGTTCAACTCCATATTTTGCAAATTACCTTCCATTTGCTTCACCTGAATAGAACGGTAGATAGAATCTTGACTCTGGCGCTCCATATATAAATCGTAACTGCGCTTAGCAAATTGATAATCCTCCTCCGAGATGATGTATTCCTCTTGGGAAATCAAGTTATCGGCTATTAAGCTTTTATTCTGATCATAAGTTCTCTTCTTTCTAATGATGTCGAACTCCAAGTTCAGTAATTCTCTTTTAATTTGAAGCTTCTCTTGTTCCATAACCACCATGGTATTCCTGAGAAAGTTACTCTTCTCGGCCAATTGGGCTTCACTATTGAGAATGCTCAAGCTGAGATCCATATTACTCATTCGAAGTATCACATCACCTTTTTTCACCATCTGACCTTCTTCAGCTACCTTCTCCTCTACTCTACCGCCTTCTCGTGCATCTAAATAAATGGTTGATATGGGATGAACATTTCCACTAACGGTGATATAATCGTGAAAGATACCCTCCTCTACTTTCGCTATGCTCAGCTTTTCTTTATCGGCTCTATAGGTGGATAAATTTGTTGCGAAAAATGCAAAATATATCAAGGTGAGGAATAATGCTCCTGCAACTCCAATAATGATGTGCTTTTTTTTCAGACCTTTTTTCTTTTCTATTTTTACATCCATGATTCGATTTTTCTAAAGTATTCTTTTAAATAATTCCCTAATACTTCGTTATACTCCATTTTTTTTATTCTCATTTACAAAAGTAAAATCGGCTTAAAAAAATGTCGCAAGCCTCGTCTTAGGCAATTTTAAAAAGTATTGGTCATTAATTATTTTGTTATTTATCTATTTTCTCAACCTTGAATTAACTCTTATTATTCAAAGCTGTTTTCTTATGTTTTTTCTATCGTATTCTTTTAAATAATTCCCTAATACTTCGTTATACTCCATTTTTTTTATTCTCATTTACAAAAGTAAAATCGGCTTAAAAAAATGTCGCAAGCCTCGTCTTAGGCAATTTTAAAAAGTATTTATCATTATTTATTTTCTCTATTCACTGTTAACTATTAACTATTAGTTGTTAGCTATTAACTAATTAATACAAATGATTCCAATTAGCCGTCTGATAGAAAGTGAGCATCTGATAACGCATCACATATACTAGTTTTGATTTTAACAGATTAGCCTGTGCTGAAATATATCGCTGCTTGGCTGTTTCAAACTCTGTGGTATTGGCCAAACCCTTTTCTAGTTTTTTGGTAACATTTTTTAAACTCAACTCACTAAAATCGTGTAACTCTTGTGAAGATTGATATTCTTTTTCTGCCGACTGTAAATCCTCTATGGCATTCCATATTTCTATATATAAAGCCTCTTTCTGTTTCTCAAATAATAGCTTCTGATCTTTAAGAGCGATTCGCTTTCGTTTGATATCGGATGATACCACAGCTCGGTTATAAATAGGGACTCTCAAGCTCAGCCCCACCCATTGATTTTGGTTTTCTTCCAACTGCTTGCCGTAAGTGAGACTATTCTGATCATAAAAACCAGTGCTATATCCTGCATTCATATTTAAACTCGGATAGACTCCTCCTTTGGCAATGGCCAAGTTCTTTTCAGAAGCTCCTAATAACATTTGCTGTTGTTTTAGTTGTGGAAGAATATCTTTAGCTCTAATAAAAATAGAATCTACATTATTGCTGGCATTCAGAATCAATTCTTGGGTGGTGTTTGTATCAATAGCAAAGGACTGCTCCACTTTCAATCGTAATAATTGCTTAAGTTCCAAAATGGTTTTATTATATTGATTCTGTGCTTTGGTGAGGCTCAACCTATCACTGGCCCATTGGCTTTCGAGGTCTTGAGCAGTGATGGGAGATTCCTTACCTACTTCTACTAACTTCTGCATGCGGTCAAATTGCATCTTCGACAAACCCACCTGACTCTCTGCCACATCTCTTAATCCTTGAGAATAAAGTACGGTATAATAAGAGCTTAGGATTTTAAATACCAACTGATTCTTTTCCACTTCTGCGCCTTGCTCCGATGCTTTGAGGAGATATTTGCTAAAGCGAATACCATTTTTCTTCACCATCCCCTGAAACAAAGTAAAGGAGGAGTTGAGGTAGTAATTTTGAGACAAAGTAGGATCGTAGGTTACAGAATTATCGTTTCCATCTACGTTCCTACCAAAGTTTAATTCCAAGTTGCTACCAAAATTCAGATTAGGCAATATATTCGCTTTGCTTTCCTTAAGACTCACTTCCTGACTTTCAATATTATTATATTTCATATTCAAATCCAAGTTGTTCTCCATGGCATAGTCTATGCAATCGCTAATCTTCCATGACTCTTGAGCCTGAATTTGAGAAGTGGGCCATAAAAGCGTCAATATAAATGACGCTAGAATGAACCACCAAGCATTCTCGAAAAATATTGTTATTCTATACATTTTATTGTCTGTTGTTATAATACAAATCATTGTCGTTACTGATTTGTTTTCAATCCTTATGCCAAAAATCACTACACACTGATATACTATTACTTACATTCATTTATTGGCATAAGCAGGGCTTTAACTTGTAAAAATATTTTACACTTGGTGTTGGATATTTTACAATGATTAAGAAGGTTCCAAATAACAAATGCCAGGTGATAAATCAAAATACATCATCTATTTAACAATATTTATAATGAAAAGATTTTTGCTTTTCTATATATATTTTCAGTATAATGAAATCTTTTTCAATTAAGTTAATCTTTCTACTAAGCTACTTTTTTATATTCTACCTGTTCTAATAGAATGTAGGTATTTGACAGTTTGCACAAAGAAAACTCAAAGTTTCACAGAGAAACCAATGGATATAAAACATACTTCCTGGATACTTTCCATAGAATTAATATCTTTACAAAAAGTAAAATCTGCATATAAACCTCACATCATGAAAATAAAAAACAGCATCCTCCTAATCCTCATCAGTCTTAGTTTTTGGGCTTGTAGAAATACGGAAGCTCCAATAGAAAAAACGAAGAATCGTATTCAAATAGAAATGACTACCAACAAAGGGATAATAGTCTTGGAATTATATAATGAGACCCCTAAACATCGTGATAATTTTGCAAAACTGGCTAAAGATGGAGCTTTCGATAGCCTTTTATTTCATAGAGTGATTGAGAATTTTATGATACAAGGTGGCGACCCTGATAGCAAGTTTGCCAAAGCGGGTGATACTCTAGGAAATGGAGATTTACCCTATATGGTAGATGCTGAATTCCACCCTGATCTGTTTCATAAAAAAGGGGTTTTGGCTGCTGCTAGAGATGGAAACCTGAAAAGAGCTTCCAGCGCCATGCAGTTTTATATTGTTCAGGGAAAAGTTTTTAATGATAGCCTCCTCCAAAAAGCTGAGGATCGTATTAATGAGAACTTAGCCGTAAATGCCGCCAGAAATCTTCCAGAAAACAAATCCTTATCAGATGCCTTAGCAAAAGCGATGGACGAGGGAAATATGGAACTCTATTTTCAATATAACGACAGTCTAAAGGAATTAGCAAAAGGCCAATTTGAGCTTTATAAAATCCCAGAATATCAAAGAGAAATTTACAAAACAAAAGGCGGCACACCACACCTCGACCAAAACTACACCGTATTTGGTGAAGTGATTAGTGGATTCGAAATAGTGGATTTGATTGCTGCTGTTTCAACTGATGCTATGGATAGACCTTTGGAGGATGTTCTTATTGTCGGGGTTCGGGTTTTGAGGTAAAAATTAAGGTGGAAAACAAAAAGAATTTATCACGCAGAGTCGCAAAGACGCAAAGAAATTAGTCTTAATCTAATAGGAGGCTATTTAACCTTGGACATTCGTGTTAATCCGCCTGACCTGTGTAATTCGTGTTCCTCTTTTACTTCCTATTAAGCCACTCCCAAAGAGCAGAAAACTCCAAATTACCTTGCTCCATGGCCGCATGATAAATAACTGCAGTCTTTTGTGGATTATTTTCTATTCTATCTATATCCATTGCTTTTGGTGGTCGAATAATATACACCACGCCTTGCTTTTCAAGTTGCTCTAATTTAAACATCGATTCGTTATATCTTTCTGCTCTGGTGACTAGCATTTCATATACCTTAGGGAATTTCCGATAATACCACTTTAAGAAAGAAGCATACTTCATTGGCTTTTTGAAATATTCTTTTGGCTGGGTTAATATCACCACTGCCCTATCGTTTCCATTATTTAAAGCATGCTCAAAAGGAACTGAATCGGATAAACCTCCATCCATTAAAATTTTACTGTCGTAATGGACCATAGGAGCAATAAATGGTAGCGAACCACTGGCAGCCAATATAGTTTTGAACTCTTTCTTATCAGCATTGTTTAAAAGAAAAAACTCTGGATTTCCAGTCTCACAATTACTAGTACCTACATAAAACTGGCTTGGCGAATTCATCAACTCCTCATAATCAAAAGGGATGATATGTTGTGGAATTTCTTCATAAATAAAATCCCATGAAAACATGGTTCCTTGACGAATTAAATTATTCCAACTACAATATCTCTTGTCACCAATCATCTCGTTCACCTCGATATTCCTCCCTATTTGTTTTGAGATATAAGACACTCCATAAGCAGCACCAGCCGAAACTCCATACACCGTTTCAAAGGACAATTGTTTCTCCAAGAACACTTCTAGTATTCCGGCACTAAACATGGCTCTAAAACCTCCTCCTTCTAGTATTAATGCAGTTTTCTTTTCCATTGATGACGTCTATTTTAATGCTGACGAAATTAGGAATATTTTAGAATAATTTGTGGTTTCAATCTGTTTATTCTTAATCTATTTTCTATTAAAAACATGTAATAATTGGCACGCGAGGCCGCAAAGGCATAAAGAAATTAGGTATAATTAATCCGTGAGAATCTGCTTAATCCGTGTCATCCATGTTCTATTTTTAGCAAAAAAAAGGGTAGCCTCTATTTAAAGACCACCCCATTGTTCTAATTCTAATTGAATGCTTTATATTTTCTTTCCAATATAAAATACATAACCATAATAGTCTTTATACTTGCGATACAAGTCTGTTTCATGCCTTTGGTTGGCAATAAAACCTTCTGCTGCTTTATTTCCTGATTTTTTGATTAAGAAATCCTCTTGAATTTTCACTTGAGGTGCATAGAAATTGTCTATCCAGCAACTATCTGGTATGGCAAATGCAGCAATGGTTTTATATCCTACTTTTTGCATTTGATCTACCTTATTGGCTATAGTGTCTATTCCTGGGTAAGCATCATTCCAGAAATCTTCGATCTCTTTTGGACGTTCCTCAGTAAACCACGAAGCCTCAGAAACAGCAATATATCCTCCAGTTTTCAAAAACCTTCTCCAGTATTTTAAACCTTTCTCAAAACCAATATTATAGATGGCACCTTCCGACCAGATTAAGTCTATTTCTTTATCAAGAAAAGGAAGTTTATTCATAGAGCCAACTATCCCTTTCATCTGGTCTTGAAGATTTAAAGAATTTGCATTTTCATTAAATAGGTCTATAAAAACGGGAAACAAATCGATCCCGAGAATAGGTGCTGGAGCATACTGTGCCAATACTTGGGTCTGACCGCCTGTTCCGCATCCTATATCTACAATCTTAGAATCCTCAGTTAAATTATCAATGAAACTTAAAACTTTCAATGTAGTTTCAGGACTTCCGGGCCCTTGTTGTGGTGTATTTGAATAATATTCGACTATTAAACTTAAATCGAAATCGTGAATAGATTTATTATCATTACTCATGATGTTTTGTATTATGGAGCATGACTATTAAGTGTTTGTCTATTAAGTTCGATTTCTGCGTTACGCTTGCACCGAAAACAAACATTTACAAAAGTAAATTTATTGTTATTCAGGACTTCGCAAGCCTTGAACTCGAACATTCTAAATCAAACACTTGACTTTAGAAATATGTTCTATTTTGTCAGGCTCAAAATTCGTTAAAATATTATATATAAAAGTGACCCTGATATGAATATATCAGAGTAAATCTAAAGGATAAGCTTTGATAGAACATCAAAACCTATTTACCCAACCAGCTCCATTTTAGTACTTAACATAAATCTTTTTAGATATAGCAAAGATATAAAATATTTTAGATCGAGCAATTTTAAGAATCAATATCTTCATTTATTCTAGTAATTTAGCTTCACATTTTATCAAAACCTAAATATATGAGAAACATACTTCCATTACTTCTTATTTCTTTATTTATCATCCCCTCAATTTCAAACGCTCAACAAACACTTGAAAAAGAAGAATGGGCAAAATTCTTTAATGATTCAAATATAAACGGATGCCTGGTTTTATATGATACTAAAACTCAACAGTTCCAATATTACAATGAAAAAAGATGCGATTCTACTTATCTACCCGCTTTTACTTTTAAAATCCTAAACTCTCTTATTGCTTTAGAAACAAAGGCAGTGAATGGAATTTACGACAGCATAAAATGGGATGGGAAAGATAGAGGATGGCCATTATGGAATCAGGACCAATGTATGAATTCTGCTCTAGGAATTTCATGTTTTTGGTTTTATCAAGAGTTGGTCCGACGAATGGGAGAAGGTAAAATGCAAGAATACATAGATAAAGCGCAATATGGAAATCAGATCATAGGTCCAATATTGACAACTTTTGGTTACAAGGTGATATCAGAATCTCAGCCAATGCACAAATCAGTTTCTTAAAAAGGCTCCTCAATAATGAGCTTCCATTTAGCATCGAGAATCAAGAAATAGTAAAAACCCTCATGCTCACCGACTCCACCGAGAATTACAAAGTTTATTCAAAAACAGGCTGGGCCCTGAGAGTTGATAAACAAATTGGCTGGTTGGTAGGATTTGTAGATCATTCTTAGAGAAAGCTATCTAAATAAAATAAGAGCCTACATCAACAAGCCTGTTATTAAAGTTATTACAGGAATGCGAAGAGTAGGTAAGAGCTATTATGCAAAACAAATCATACTTGAATTACAAAAATTAAATATAATAAATGAACAGATTCTCTATATCAATAAGGAATTACTTGAATTTGATAAAATACAAGTTTACAGACACTTAACCAAGTTTATTACTGAATATTATAAGAATAACAATAAACCCAGATACTTATTTATTGATGAAGTACAGGAAATTAACCAATGGGAAAAAGCCATTAGCTCTTTTTTTGCTGAAGGAATTTATGATATTTATATAACAGGCTCCAATTCAAATCTGCTATCATCAGAACTTAGCACCTATATTTCTGGACGATATGTTGAAGTTAACATCTACTCATTAGGGTTCGATGAATTTCAACTATTTAATAAAAATGAGCCTCAGAATAGAAATGATGAGTTTCAGTTGTTTCTCAAATTCGGAGGATTCCAAGTCATTTATAACTTTAGTTTAAACGAAGAAATTTGTTTTCAATATATCTTCTCTCTATATAATACCATTTTAGTTAAAGATGTAATAGGTAGAAATCAAATAAGAAATATTAGGCTTTTTCAAGATATTACAAAGTTTGTATTTATTAATATCGGACAAGTTTTTTCAAGTAATTCAATAAGTAAATATCTTAAAAGCCAGAAAAAAAAACCATTGGAGGTGATACCATTCAAAACTATCTTCTTCATCTCGAAAGTAGCTTTATGATACACAAAGTCCAACGCTATGATTTGAAAAGGAAAAAGGTTTTAGAGCTTTATGAGAAATACTATTTAGGAGATTTATCTCTTAAAAATGTCATGTTTGGGTATAAAGAACAAGATATTGCTAGAATGTTAGAAAATATAGTCTTTATAAAACTAAAAAGGGATAATTACCAGATACACATAGGGAAACTAGGTGATTTGGAAATAGATTTTATCGCAGAGAAATCGAATGAAAAAATCTATATAAAAGTTAGTTATCTTCTGCAGTCAGGATCGACCATAAAAAGAGAATACAGAGCACTGGAAAAAATAAAAGACAATTATCCCAAATAAATCCTCACCATGGATCAATTACCTTCAACCAATACCAATGGCATTATAAGAATGAATATTATTGACTTTTTATTGGATCATTAAATTTTAGCACAAATAATAAGAACCCTTACAAAAAGTATCCCAAAAGAATAAATGGTACAGGATTTACTTCAGGGCAAACTCACACTTTTATATCAAGCACCTTTAGTAAGTAGTCTTCATTCCATCCG
>NZ_JABKCA010000098.1 GCF_013166655.1 Lentimicrobium sp. L6 | reverse complement strand
CTGGAAGAGGAGGGTAGGCAATTGTTTGGGATGGATTTTTGCTTACTTTTTTCCAAAAAAAAGTATGAAGACACATAAGATTTACCTTTCAAAATATCACCACAAATGCAGAACAAACAGTCTAAACTGTAATAATTATTGATGAATACAAAATCAATTCCCCCCAGAATTTTACCTTGACCCAAAAAAATCCCCCTCAGGAATTAACCAAAGGGGGATCTTTCTAAAAAAATTGCAGCCTATTTTTTAGACTGACCGTAAATTTTAACAGTAGTTCCATTTACCGCATCAACAGCAACAGTAGCACTAGTTAAGTGAATCATATAATATTCACCATTATAGATAACACCTAATACATCGTCATAATCACCATCAGCAGATGTAGAGATACCTCTAAAATCAGCCATGTCAGCAGCAGCATCAACCGCAGCAGTTAAAGCTTCAACAGTTGTAATACTTGTCCACTCAGCAGCCGTTAACTGTACTAATTTAGTAGCAGCATCTTTGGCAAGAACGGCATAAGTAGCTCTTTCTACATTGCTAGTCCATTTTAAACCAAATCCATCTAGCCCTGTTCCTGCAGCTCCACCTACTCTTTCAAAATAAGTATCTTCAGCAACTCCAAGAGGAGTATCAGCAGATTCTGCAGTAACAGTTAATGAAATTGTATTTGTTTGATCGTCTTTATCAGTCACAACGAACTTGAAAACGCCAGCACCTGGATCAGACATATTAAATACATAATCAAGATTATAAGACGTTTCGTTGAAAACAGAATCAAATTCTAATACCACAACATTGTTTGAAGTCACTGTATATTTTACTGACTTTAGTTTTTTACCTGAATTTGCATTAGAAGAAGCAGTTATACCAATAGTAAAATCTTGACCAGCAGTCACAACAGCATCTGCACTAATATACTCATTACCACCTTTAAAATCGATGTTTGGTGTTACGTCTACAGGTGTTTCGTCATCGTCTTTACTACAAGATGTTAAACCCATTCCTAGGGCTGCAACAAATAATAAAATAAATTTAAATTTTTTCATGTACTTTTTGTTTTTAAGTTTGATATAATGATTGTTAACATTTGATACTCTATAATAGCCGGCGAATATAATCCATATTTAATTCCTTCTATACACTTCAGCATCAATTATGCCAAAGCTTATACTATTTTTAACTTTTTTAATGATTATGGCAAGTAAGACATCAAAACTGAACATTTAGTTGGCTTAAACAGCATTGTTTTGGAAGAGAGTGGCCATTATTTATTAGAAAAGTGTATTTTTAGCAGGAAATTAAAAAGTATGGAAGAGAGAGCTGACTTTAAGAATAAAGAACTGAAACTATTGTGGGATCAATCGCATCAGCCATTGCTAGATGGGATTTCCCATTACTATCAAATGAGTATTGGAGAGTTTTCTAACTTTGTAGATGCCTATAAATTGAGATATGAGAAACTAGGAGAATTAGATATTCAGGATTTAAGTAGCTATGCTCACCTTCGAGAATTTAAAGAGAGCATACTCGATTTACTCCAAAAAAGCCAAGAAGCCATTATAAACTATGACCATATCCACAGTTCTGGCCAATACCAACAAATACTCGACAAACTCATTAAAACCAATCCAAAAAGTATTATTAGAAAGGAAGTATTTGAAGGATATCAAATAAATAATAAACTTAGACTCCCCCAGTTTTTTCAAAAAATAAGGCTGAATTTTTTGTTAAAAGCCACAAGAAGCAAAAAGAAGTTTTACAATTTTTTCCGTCGTCTTTTCAAAAAAACACCGCTGGATCTCCAATCCTATAGAAGAAGAAAAATTCCTTATCAATCTATGCTAGAAAAATATCTCGGCATAAGAATGGATGAATTGATGAAGCCTATTTTAGAAGACTTGATGCTAAACAAGAGTCAAATTTTATTGGCAGTTTGGGAATTTGATGAAGCTTTAGAAGATCGTTTACAAAATGGCATTAAAGAAAATGAATCAGTGGAGCTCTCTGAAATTCTTTCTAAAACTGATTTTTCAGCACTTTTAGATACCTTAGAAAAGAAGATAAGCCATTTTGAACAGCAAATAAGTGGCAATATTGAGAATACCTTATTTCAAGCCTTCATTGAACTTGATAAAGCTATACTAATTGCAGATACACCAGATTTATCAAATAATAAATTTAGAAATTCCAATATAAAAGACCAACAAACGAAAATTGTTAAATCCTATAATGACAGTTTGCTCAAATGGAAGAATACACATAAAACACTACTCGATGATTGGACCGTAGATGTGGAAATAGTTTGGCTCTATGTAAGTGTTCTAGACAATTACGTTGACCTTCACGACAAAATAAGCCTTTATATCAACGAAAACCTGAATTTCAACCTAGAATTACTTCGCGAATTCATCAACAACTCTTCAAAAACCATTCTAGAAAAAAGCAGCACTGTTAAAGAATTGAAGTCCACCCTTAAAGGGGAAAGAAAAAAGAATCAAGATGAATTCATTGAAAACATATTGGCTAAGACCATTGATAAACTCTCCGGAAATATCAATAGAAACTTAGAGCTTTTCAATACCCAAACCATGAACTTGGTGGAGAAAATCTCAGACAAAAGAAGCTTTGTAAAGAATAAAAATTACGAGGGAGGAATAAAAAACAGTGATATCAATTGGCTTTCATTGCGTGACCTCCTCAATTTTGAGGCTCTGCCTCATTTTAAGACCTCGATTTTAGAAATAGAGCAGTTTGTAGAGGAGCACTTGGAAAAATCTAGAGTAAAGCTTTTGGCTTTAGGTACCGTGAGCGATTTTAGTCTAGAATCAGCAGAAATGATGCTCCAAGAGAAAAAAACGGCATTAAAAGAAAGCATACAAGTAGTTACTGAAGGATACGATAGGGCTTTGGTTCATTTAGATGAAGCCAGCAGTTTAATGGATAAAATCAAGGTGGATCCATTAGAAAAATTACAAGCTACCATCAATAATTTCAATACAGAAATCCAAAAGTTAAAAAATACGGAGAATATATTAGAGCTTAACGTTAAGATTGTAAGAATCAGAGCTATTGAGCGCTCCAAGAGGATTCGCAAAGAAGCTTGGGAATGGATCATCAATTTCCTACCCAAATCAATAGATTTTCTAAAAACCCAGTTTGCCACCACCATTACCTATATCAATGAAGTCAAGAAAAAGCTGGGCATGATTAATGAAAAGCCTCATATTTCTCATGAGCTGTCTGACTTTCTTCGCAAAACAGAGGACTCACTAAAAAAGCTCCCCTTTGTTTATCAAAGACTGTATCAACTAACCCCTACTGATGAGGAGCGCTTTTTTGTAGACCGAAAAGAAGAATTAGAAAAGCTTCAACATGGCTTTAGTAGTTGGGAAAAAGGTCGCTTTGTCACCACTGCCATCATAGGTGAAAAAGGAAGTGGAATCACTTCTCTCCTCCTCTATTTCCTCAAAAGCATCGATAAAGAAATACCTGTTAGGCATCATATACTTGGAAATAAAATTTATGAGTTCGACGCCTACTTCGCCTTTTTTGCTCAGATTTTTAAGCAGGAAAGCTTTACTAGTAATGACCAGATTATTGCCCATGTGAATCAATTAAAAGAGGAACAAATTATCATCATTGAAAACCTCCAACATCTCTACTTGAAGAAAGTTAGGGGTTTTGGCTGCCAAAAAATGCTCTTCGATTTAATGACTAGCACTTCAAAAAAAATATTTTGGTTGGGGACTTATACCTCCTACTCCTGGGAATATTTAGAAAAAACCTTAAAGATTTCATCTGTATTTATCAATGAGGTTCATCTGCAAAGATTCACTGATGAAAACACAGAAGAAATCATCTTAAAGAGAAATTATTTAAGCGGCTATAAAATCGATTTTGAGCCCTCAGAAAGCCAAATTACTTCTAAATCTTATATCAAGTTAAATGATAAAGACCAACAAGCCTATTTAAAAAAATCTTTCTTCAAAGAGCTCAATCAAATGTCGAATGGAAATGTGAGTTTGGCCCAACTCTATTGGCTTCGCTCTACCCACGGAATTAATGAGGATACCATAAAAATCCAATCCTTAAGAGATTTCGATGTTTCCTTTGATAAAGATCTTCCTTCTAATTATTTATTTGCCCTGCATGCTATTTTGGTTCACGATGGATTGATAATAGAAGATTATTCTCAGGTGTTTAAAGCTCCAGAGTATATTTGCCGAAACGATCTGATTCCTATGTTAGAAAAAGGGCTACTCATTAAGCCTAAAGAGAAATACAATATCAACCCCATCATTTTCAGACAAGTGGTTGATTTATTACGTTCACATAATTTTATCAACTAATGAAAAAGATAGAACACAAAACCCTCCTATTTGTCCTGACGCTTTCATTATTGATCATTTCAGCGATTGGTTTTACTCAACAAGACAGCACAACAATGGAGGAGGCCATCAAAGATAGTCTTCAAGTAGAAACCATAACTAAGGCTCCGAAAGAAAAGGCTGAAATCACAGCAGTTTCAACAGAAAAAAATGAATCCACTATTCTAAATGATATTGGTGAAAATGTACCCAACAAACCCAAAGAAGTATTAGAAGTGATTTCTATTCCTAAGATATTCTGGACGGTGGTCATTCTTATCTTAGCCTACTATTTCATACAATTGATTATCAATGTTTTAGTACTTATTTCTGAACGCTCAGCTAAACTTCGAATCGCCATCAAAGGCTTTATTCCGGTTTTCCGAATCGTGATGTGGACCATTATCATTTTTGCTATCATTAAAGGGATATTTAATCCACCATTCGAAACCATTTTAGCATTCACAGCTTCCATTGGTATAGCCGTTGGTTTTGCAGCTCAAGACATGTTGAAGAATGTTTTTGGTGGAATGGCTCTTATTCTAGATCGACCCTTTAAAGTAGGTGATAAAATAGATAGTGGAAAACACTATGGCGAAGTTCTAGAAATTGGATTACGCGCCACCCGATTGGTTACTCCCGATGATTCTGTGGTTTCTGTACCCAACTCTGAACTAGTGAACTCTGCAGTCTCTAATTCCAATTCTGGAGAGCTTAATTGCCAAGTGGTTGCCGAAATCTATTTACCCATAGATGTGGACACACAAAGAGTTAGAAAAATAGCAACAGAAAGCGCCCAAGTATCTCGTTACGTATACTTAAACAAACCTATTAACGTTTTGTTTTTCAACGAGGTGAAACAACATCGATCTTATTTAAAAATGCGTTTAAAAGCTTACGTGATGGATATTCGTTTTGAATTTCAATTTAAAAGCGACATGACAGAAATTGTACTCCGAGAATTATTGGATGAAGGTGTGATTACTAAGGAAGAACTTACTTAAGGACTCATGGGAATGATTGAAGGAGAGAATCGGGCTTATCACACTAAAAATTGACCGTGATTTAGATCAATGAGAGTCTGAGTTTTAATAAAACCCGCTCCTAAATAAAAATCGTCGTCTATTTTGTTTTTTTTTTAATTTTACAAAATGGTGTAAATGTCTTTTTTAAGACTTTATGGCCGCAATAATCACACAAAAAATAATAATAAATACTTATTGGGCTAGCTTTTGCAATAAGAACAAAGTGGAAGTATAAAATTGATACGCTAAACATTAGTTACATTGCCAAACCTCAATAGATAAAAAATAATCAGATGAAGAAGACAATTTTAATGTATTGGCCTAAAGAGGGAAACGTAGAAAAATGTGCGCAACTTATTTCAGATAAACATGAGAATCTGGAAATGAAATCTATCGATCAGGTAAATGATGAAGACCTAAGAAATGCAGAGCAATATATCATCGGTTGTTCAACAGTTGGAAGTGAAACTTGGGACAATAAAGACAATTCTGACCCTTGGCCTGCTTTTATCAATCAATTAGATACTGTTGGGATAAGTGATAAAAAGGTAGCTCTTTTTGGATTAGGTGATCAAGTTCGTTGGCCTATGCACTTTGTTGATGGAATGGCCGTTCTGCACGAACAAATCCTTAATAAAGGCGCCAAAGTAATTGGGAAATGGTCTACAGAAGGATACGATCATGAAGATTCTGAAGCTCAAGATAATGGCTTTTTTGTAGGCTTAGCCCTCGATGAAGATATTCAACCAGAATTAAGTGAAGAACGAGTAACAAAATGGGTGGAACAAATAAAATCAGAGTTTTAATTAAACTTTGGTTAACACTTTATTTTCCACCATCCTCCCATATTTTATATTTTTGCAAAAACTCTATTTTATGAAGTACACTAGCATCAAAGTTTTATTAAGTTTTATTCTTATCGCAGGATTAAGTTTCTCAGCATTAGCAGGGAAGAAAAAAGTATTGGTCAGTTGCTCCGAACCCGACGCCGCCATATACTCTAATGGAATTAAAGTTGGAACAGGACAGGCCGAGGTCGTTGTGTTAAGCAATGCCTGTGTTACCATCAATATTGAAAGAAGTGGATTTCTTGACGTAGAAGAAACTATATGCAATAAGAAGGGCTTTCCAAAGCCATCCAAAACCAAGTATTACGAGATGCTTCCAGATCCTGCTTATGATGCATCTATACAAACAGATATAGCTAATACAGATATTGAAGTTGAACTTAATCCCAATAGAGACAACATAGAAAGCTGGAAAATTTTAAACCAAGTGGTCACCAATTATTTCGATGTCATAGAAATTGCTGACCGTGAAACGGGATATCTTAGAACAGCATGGAATATGCAAACCTTCCCTAATGCTGCAGTAAGGACTCGTATCATTGTCAAAATTGGAAGTTTAGATCCTCTAAGCTATAAAATAAAACTAGTTAGTGAAATCGGAGAATCGGGTACCAGTGTAAAAAGCGATCATAAATTTGCGGAATGGGACCGTGTTTTACGAACCTATGAAACTGTAGTCGACCAAATTACCAGTCGACTTAAGTAGATATATTTTAACAAAATGATAAAGCCTGCTTCCTCTCGAAGCGGGCTTTATTATTTTATTGGATTCGCCTCCATATATACACTCGCATATTACATCCCCAAAAACACAACCAACACATTCCCAATTTTCCTTCCAATCCTCTAATTTCTACCCGAATAGAAATGATAAAAAAATTATAATATTATGCAAGCATAGTATAATTTTGTAACTTAGCTGTCCAAATAAGAAAACCTTTACCTATTCAACCAAATAAAAGTAAAAACCTAAAAAAACATATCATGAATTTTGAATTTACTGAAGAGCAAATAATGATTCAGCAGGCCGCTAGAGATTATGCTCAGCGTGAGTTAATTAAAGACGTTATTGAAAGAGATGAAAAAGCCATTTACCCTACAGAACATATCAAAAACTTGGCTGAACTCGGCTTCCTTGGAATGCTGGTAGGCGAAGAATGGGATGGAGGTGGAATGGATACCATTTCCTATGTTTTGGCCATGGAAGAAATATCTAAGATAGACTCCTCCGTTTCAGTGGTGATGTCTGTAAATAATTCATTAGTATGTTATGGGCTGGAAAAATATGGTAATGATGAGCAAAGGAATAAATATCTGCGCCCTTTAGCTACTGGTGAAAAGATTGGCGCCTTTTTACTTTCAGAACCTGAGGCTGGCTCCGATGCTACTATGCAAAGAACCTCCGCCAAAGATATGGGTGACCATTATCTATTGAATGGTACCAAAAACTGGATTACCAATGCCAACTCCGCATCTACCTATATCGTGATTGCGCATACACATCCTGAAAAAGGACATAAAGGAATCAATGCCTTTATAGTGGAGAAAGACAGTCCTGGAATCACCTTAGGCCCTCATGAAAATAAGATGGGAATGCGCAGTAGTGATACACACTCGGTAATGTTTAACGATGTGAAAGTTCCCAAGGAAAACAGAATAGGTGAGGATGGCTTCGGATTCAAATTTGCCATGAAAACTTTAGAAGGCGGACGTATTGGAATTGCCTCTCAAGCCCTAGGAATAGCAAGTGGAGCCTTTGAAAGAGCATTACAGTATTCTCAAGAAAGAAAAGCATTTGGAACAGAGATTTTCAATCACCAATCGGTGGCTTTTAAGCTGTCTGATATGGCAGTAAAAATTGAAAATGCCAGAAACCTTTGCCTAAAAGCAGCTTGGCTAAAAGATAATGACCAGCCTTACGGTGTGGCTTCAGCCATGGCCAAGCAATACGCAGCCGATATAGCCATGGAAGTAACTACAGAAGCTGTTCAGATTCATGGTGGTTATGGTTATGTGAGAGAATACCATGTGGAAAGATTAATGCGTGAAGCCAAACTAACTCAGATATACGAAGGCACTTCTGAAGTTCAAAAGATAGTGATTTCTCGCAGCCTGATTAAATAAGATGAGGGAAGAGCATAGAGGGAAGATGGAAGTACGAAGTTGGAAATATAAAGGGAAATCGGAAGCAAAGAGTTAGAAGTTCGATTTTTGGTTCAAAGTTCATATATTTAAAGTTCAATTTGACATTCGAATAAGCTTCATACTTTAATTTCTTATGCGTTCTTCGCGATTCATCTTTGCATTTTCTTTGCGTGAAATTTTGAATATGAAAGGGCAAAGAGTTTTGAGCAAAGGGTAAAGAGGTAATGAAGAAAGTTTGTAATGAAATTCAGGCTTTAGAACGAGTATGAAATTCACTTCATGCTCCGAGCTTCAGTCTACAAACCCCAAATACCTCGTTTAAAATAAATAGAGATAAAATTAAATACTATTAAACCTAAATATAATGAAGATATTAGTTTGTATTAGCAATGTCCCCGATACTACTACTAAGATTAAGCTCAGTGGTGATCAAAAAGCGGTGGATATGAATGGCGTTCAATGGGTGATTAACCCTTGGGACGAACTAGCCTTAACCAGAGCTTTGGAATTAAAAGAAAAATCTGGTGGAATGATTGAAAAGATTAGCGTTATCACCGTTGGTGACAAAATGGTGGAGCCTACCTTAAGGAAAGCTCTAGCTGTTGGTGCCGACGACGCGGTGAGAATAGATAGTCTACCTAGTGATGACTTTCAAGTGGCAGCTCAAATTGCAGCTTACCTTAAAGAAAATAATTACGACCTCATTTTGGCAGGAATTGATTCTGCTGATTATAACGGATCAGCTGTGGGTGGAATGCTGGCTGAATTTTTAGAAATTCCTTCTGTTTCTTCGGTATCTAATATCGAATTAGAAGGTGATGATTTAATAATGAAAAGAGCTGTTGATGGCGGTTCTGAAACTTTAAAAATTGCGTTGCCAGTAGTTGCTGTGGTACAAAAAGGAATTGCTCTTGACCCAAGAATACCAGCCATGCGTGGAATCATGATGGCTCGTAAAAAGCCTTTAGTAGTGGTTCCCGAAATTGCTTCAGATTTAAATTCTGAGTTTGTTTCCTTTGAATTGCCACCTGCTAAACCTCCAGTAAAAATGCTGGATAGTGAGAATATAGCTGACTTATTCAGATTATTACATGAAGAAGCCAAAGTATTATAAACCTAAAAAAGAAGAAAATGTCAATATTAGTTTATTTAGAAAATTGGGATGGAAAGTTTAAGAAGTCTTCTTTTGAATTGGTTTCTTATGCCAAAGCTATGGCTGAAAAAACAGGAGGGGATGTCACAGTGCTCTCCATTGGTGATGTAAGTGAAACCGAATTACAAGAACTCTCAAAATACGGAGCATCCAAAATATTAAGTGCAAAAGGCGATATTTATAAAAGCCTAGATAATGCTGTTTATTCTAAAACTATTTCTGCTGCAGCTCAAACTCAAGACTGCAAAATTATAGTGATGGCCAATAATAATACGGGTAAAGGAATAGCACCAAGAGTAGCTGTTAGACTAAAGGCTGGATTAGTAAGTGGAGCTACTGCTCTTCCTTTATCTATAGAGCCTTTCCAAGTTCAAAAGAATGTGTTTAGCGGAAAAGCACAGGGAGTACAACAAGTAAATACCCGAAATAAAGTTATCACTTTAGCGCAAAACTCTTTTATGCTGATGGAAAATGAACTTCCTTTTGCTCATGAAGTATTTGATGCAGGCATAGGCGCCGAAGAGCTTAAAACAGAATTGATGTCCGTGGATAAAGTAACAGACAAATTACTATTGAGCGATGCAGATATTGTGGTTTCTGCAGGTAGAGGAATGAAAGCTCCAGAAAACTGGGGACCTGTTGAAGAATTAGCCCAAGTTTTGGGTGCGGCCACAGCTTGTTCTAGACCGGTTTCTGATGAGGGCTGGCGTGGACATGAAGAGCATGTGGGACAAACCGGAAAAGTAATTGCTCCAAATTTATACTTTGCTTTTGGTATTTCTGGAGCCATCCAACATTTAGCTGGTGTGAGCTCGTCCAAAGTAATCGTAGCAATAAATACCGATGCAGAAGCTCCAATTTTTGGTGCTGCTGACTATGGTATTATTGGCGATTTAAAAGAAGTATTACCAAAGCTTGTTGAAGCAGCAAAAAGCTTCAAAGCTTCGGTTTAAATAATTGTATTTGAGGGCTGTCCCATTAATGTGAGATCATTAGTTTTGGACAGCCTTTTTTAAACCCCGTCTTATGAAAAAATCAATATTTGTTATAGGAATCCTATTTATAGCTTTCTCAAGTACATTAATGTCACAAAGTGAATTCCCTAATACTACGTTTTTAGAGGATGGTGAAACCTCACCTAAGGCTAATTTGGAAGTGGTGAAATGGTTAGCTGGACATTGGCAGGGAGAAGCTTTCGGAGGCATTACCGAAGAATTATGGACACCTCCAAAGGGCAATTCGATGATGGGTTCTTTTAAGCTATTAGTAGACGAGCAGGTTAGCTTTTACGAGATCATGGTCATCACGGAAGAAGAAGAAAGCCTGATTTTAAGACTAAAACACTTCCATGGAGACCTAAAAGGATGGGAAGAGAAAGACGAAACCCACGATTTTAAATTGGTGAAAGTGACTCCCAATAAAGTGTTTTTCGAAGGCTTTACCTTGGAAAGAATCAGCAAAGATGAAATCAATATCTACGTGGTGATTGAAGATGCTGGAAAACAGCAAGAAATGAAATTTCCTTATCAACGGGTTCAATAAAAAAAGGAAGTCCAGCCCATTAGCCAAACTTCCGCAATATATAATTAGTTTGTATTACTTCACCGCAACCACAATCTCAGTGGTGTTTTTAAGATTATCGCCAACTGGGCAGCGATCGAGAATGGCTAATTTCCATTTCTCAATAATCTCATCACTAGCTTCACAATCTGGTTTTAAAGTAACTTTGATCTCCTTATAACCTGCTCTTTCCTCAAATGATTTTCCAAATAAACGATCTGGATTTAAGGTACCCACAATGTCTATTTTAATTCCTTTCAATGCAATATTCAATTCCTGAGCACACACATGAGCCATTACATTTAAGCAACCTGCATAAGCTGCTAAAACATATTCTACTGGGTTTGCTGCGGCATTAGTGCCACCTAAATCTTCAGGTTCATCTACAATAATTTCAAATCCTCTTGCCTTTACTATGGTTTTTGTAGGGTTTTCGCTATGTGCTTTTACTCTAAATTTTAAATCTGCCATTTTAATATTTTTTAGTTGTTATTTAAATCACAAAGGTATTTTTTAGGCGATAGTTCAAATTATAAAATGATTCATAAGATTTCATGATAAATCATGTAATTTTGCATCATTCATCATTTAATGCAATGATGATCTAAATCACAAACGCCATGTTAGACGAACTATTTAATACCATTTCGAAACCAGTTGAGCAAGCTGTTAGTGCCAAAAATTGCTTTGAGGCTTTAAGTCAAGAAGAAAAGGAGGAGCTTTTTAATAGTAAAGTCACTATCGAATTTGAAGCAGGAGAAACCATCATCAAAAAAGGCTTTGTGGCCAGTAATATTATGTTTTTAGAGGAAGGTTTAGCCAAATTAGATGTGGTTAATGACAGCCATACCTCCACTGTTGGATTAATTCAAGCACAGTCCTTCGTTGGAATTATCTGTACTTTTGCCAGTCATAATTTTGAGTTTTCGGCCATGGCCTTAGAAAAGACAAAAATCAGTATTTTCGATATCAAACTCTTTGAAAAATTTGTACAGAATAATGGAAGCTTTGCTTGTCAACTCATTCGCCACACCTCTGCCATCACCAACCGCTTGGTACATCATATCACAAGATTTAATCATAAGAATATTGATGGCGCTCTATCTATCATCCTCAATGATTTCAGTCAGGTTTATCAATCTACCTCTTTTTCTTTACCCGTTAATAGGATAGAGCTAGCTAAAATGCTTGGTTATTCCAAAGAGAGTGTTATCAATACGCTATCCAAATTCAATAGAGAAGGCATATTGAAAGTTCAGGATAAGCACATTGAGATCCTCGATATTGAACGCTTAATCCAAATCAGTATAACGGGATAGATATCTCACTACTATTTATAGCTTATTAACCTTGCGAATCAGGAAATAAAATACAAGTTGGTGTTAAGTCACAGATAGATTTCAAAATGATATTAAATGGGCTATTATTGATCTAGTAATCCTAACTTATATAATTAATTTAATAAGTCATATTAACTTTACGAATAATTTATGCTTCAATTGTAATATGTAATAAACTTTTATGTAATTTTGAGGCTCAATTAATGAATATTTAAATTTTTAAAAAAATACCTATGAAAAGAAACCTACTTTTTTTTGTATTATTACTACAAGCCTCTTTTTTGTTAGGACAAGGGAGTTTGCAATTATTTGATCATGATAATAACGAATTTGTAAATGGTCAGAATCATGTGATACTTGTAGACCCTGTTGATTGGGAAACAGTATCTCCAGAATTATTTGCTAAAAATATCTCAGCTAATGATATTGAAATTAAAATTAGATTAGAGGAGGTTTCCGTTCCTGAAGGATCTACTAATTATTTCTGTGGTTTAGGAAGTTGCTTTGCACCAGGAACTATGGAAACACCTAACTCATGGCCTATTGCCGCAGGCGAAATGATTGGTAATGCAGGAGTTTTTTCGGCACATTATCAGGCTAATGGTGTTTATGGAAATGCTGTTCTTCGCTATACCTTTTTTAATATTGATAATCTTAATGATACCATTTCAGTTACCTTTACTTATGATGGTACGACAACGTCTATTGGTGAAGTTAATTCTGATTTAGCTGTAGATGTTTACCCAAATCCAGCACAAGATATAGTTTATGTTGATGTAGCCCAGTTGAATTTAGAGCAAGGATCCGTTGAGGTTTATAATGCACTAGGTGAATTATCTTTTGTTCAGGAATTAAAAGGGGAATCTAGCTTAAAACTAAACCTAGGAAGTCTTCCTCGAGGCGTATATTTATATCGTATTGTATCCCAGGGTAATTATGGCCGAACTTCAAAATTAATCTTGAAATAAACGGCCAATATATCTTGCAAAAGAGACTCGGATATCCGGGTCTTTTTTTTGCACTGTTACCATATTCCTTCGATTTTATGGTTAAGAAAAGGGCACTTGTTCTATAATGCTTAATGATTTTTTCCAAATAGTGTAACGATGCCATACCATATTTATCCCTGAAGAATACTCGATTCTGAGGCCGAGAACAGATCAATAAAAAGGAATAGATATTTTACCGACATTTACAGGCTATGAAAAAACACAGATACATCATACTAGTATTAGCCGTACTTATATTTAGCAATAAAGCCTTTACTCAAAGTTTTCCTGATTTACATTTTGGGACCGACAATACTTTAGATATAGTGAGTTGGAATATAGAATGGTTTCCCAAAGAAGGGCAAACTACCATTAATAATGTAAAGGGAATTGTTGATGCATTGGATGCTGAAATTATTGCAGTCCAGGAAGTAGATAGTAAAACTTCTTTTCAGCAATTAATAAATCAACTTGCTGATTATGATGGCTATTATTTAAATGATGATTACCAGAGCTTGGCTTACCTCTTTAAAAAATCGGAGGTTCAAGTGATGGATAGGTATGAGATTTATACTTCCTCTAATTACTGGAGTCCCTTTCCTCGTTCTCCTTTGATTGTAAAAATAAAGTTCAGAAATGAGATTTATTATATCATCAATAATCATCTGAAATGTTGTGGAGATGGCAATTTAGATCCCTATGATACAGGTGATGAAGAAGCCAGAAGGCTTAGAGCTTGTAATCTATTAGATGATTATATTGAAGGCAATTTAAGCAATGATAAGGTGATAGTATTGGGGGATATGAACGATGAAATCACAGATAGATCCCAAGATAATGTATTCACCACTTTCCTTTCTAAACCTAGCAAATATAGTTTTGCCGATATGAGAATAGCTGAAAGCAGTAGTTCTGGATGGTCTTATCCTGATTGGCCATCGCATTTAGATCATATCTTGTTGACCAACGAATTGTTTGAACAGGTGGAACAAGATGGTTCTTCTTGTGAGGTTATCAGATTAGATGATCATTTTTATGGTGGATTTAACGAGTATGAAAACAAGGTGAGCGATCATCGACCCGTAGGAATTAGGATCAAAGCTGAAGCTCAAGGAATTTTCAATCTCGGCAGCACCAATATAAGGCTAAAAAATGCCCCCAACCCCATTACTCAATCTACTGTTTTTACTTTCCCTGCTCAAAGTACTAATGGCGAAATCAGTATCTTTAATTCTAGTGGGATTCTTTTAGAGAAAATAATGATTCCTGAGAACACAAACTCTATTATTTGGCATCCTCAAAATAAACTTGATGGTATTTATTATTCTCAATTTAGGGTAGATGACAAAACTATTTCTTCGGGGAAAATCCTCATTATAACCCAATAAGCTATTGCAATTTCATCTGTATTTTTCTTATCTTTAGTTCTTTATTTAACCAAAAGAACAATTATGAGTATTATCGGAGTTATTATTATTGGCCTATTTGCCGGTTTTATTGCGGGATATTTAGTAAAAGGAACTGGCTTTGGATGGATCATCAATCTAATCCTTGGAATTGCTGGTTCACTATTAACCCGAGTTCGATTATAAAAACAGAGCTAATTGATCGTCTTTCTCCAAA
>NZ_JABKCA010000097.1 GCF_013166655.1 Lentimicrobium sp. L6 | reverse complement strand
TCAAAAGGATCACTCCAATTTTCCCCGTTATACATTTGATAATAAATCTGAATGGCAGTAACACTATTACTATTATAATCATAAGATAGGTGTAGATTATTTTCAGAATCACAAACTATATGTGGGCTGGAAACCCGATACTCAGAATTTTGAGAAATATTGATAGCATCTGACCATGTTAAACCATTGTCGTGCGAGTTACTGTAAAATATCTGACTATAGTCTGTATTATAGACGTTTTGCCAAACACAATGTATAACACCTTCATGATCTATACAAAATTCAGGGTCTAAATACCATCCACCTGTTTTTGAAACAAAGGTAGGTGCTGTCCAGTTTTGGGCTTGGCTTTGGAAGCTAAAAAGGAGGATTATTGATAATATAATTAGTTTTTTCATGCGGTTATGTTTTGGGGTTTTAATGCAGCTCAAATATATGAAAAAAATTGTTTGTTTGTTTGTTTGTTTGTTTGTTTGTTTGTTTGTTTGTTTGTTTGTATACTATACAATAATCAAGTATCCATCAATCACTTATACATAATTGACTTCAATTTATCCACAACACAATCACCATGATTTAATTATTAATTTAACCAAACACACTAATCCAATTATTCGACATACCCTTGAAGAAGATATCAATAAATTCCTAGCATTATTAAGAATATTATGATTATGTTTTAGATAATTGCCTTAGAAATCCAAATCAAGGAGGCTGCCATTTTGGAAAGTACATTTTTTTGTGAAATTCCTAAGACAATTTAAAAACGGCGTTCACCAAGATTTTTTTATCTTTGGCGCTGTTTATTATAGAAAAATTAAACTATGACATTATTAAAAGGAAAAACTGCCCTGATTACAGGAGGTAGCCGTGGAATCGGACGCGAAATCGCTTTAAAATTTGCTCAAGAAGGAGCCAATGTGGCTTTCTCTGATTTAGCTGTAGACGAGAATTTCGAGACTCTTGAAAAAGAATTGGCAGATTTAGGCGTTAAAGGCAAAGGATATGCATCTGATGCCAGTTCATTCGATTCTTCAACTGAAATGGTTGATAGTATTCACGCTGAGTTTGGTAGCATCGATATTTTAGTGAATAACGCTGGTATCACACGTGATAACTTATTAATGAGAATGACAGAAGCCGATTGGGATTTAGTGATTAAAGTCAACTTGAAATCTGTTTTCAACTTAACTAAAGCAGTTCAAAAATATATGCTCAAACAACGTTCTGGCTCTATTATCAATATGAGCTCAGTAGTTGGAGTAAGTGGAAATGGTGGACAATCAAATTATTCGGCTTCTAAAGCTGGTTTAATTGGTTTTACTAAATCTATTGCTCAAGAAATTGGTAGCAGAAACATCCGTTGTAATGCCATCGCTCCTGGTTTTATTGAAACTAAAATGACTGAGAAACTTCCAGAAAATGTGAGAACAGACTGGATTAAAACCATTCCATTGCGTAGAGGTGGACAAGCTGAGGATGTTGCAAACGTTGCTACTTTCTTGGGCTCTGACCTTTCTACTTATGTTACTGGGCAGGTCATTAACGTATGTGGAGGTATGAACACCTAAGTCTTTACAAGAAACCGCCAAATACTGCGTTACTCTTGCTTTGAAAACAGTCGTTTACGAAAAGTAAACTCCTTGGTTTTCAAAACTGCGAAAGCCTTGTCTTTGACGCTTTCTTATTAATGACTTTGAAATTTGGAACATCAAACTTGATTTTGTCTGATGTTTTTTTGCTCCCTTTAGGGTTGGGGCAAACAAAAAAACAATATACATAGTGTTACATTTAGATAATTTCATTAAACATAAGTTATTATCTGAACACCTCAATTAATTTTATTGAATGCACATAACATTAGCATCAATAGAAAGAGAAAAAATATTGTATCTTTAGGCCTCTTATGAGGTATGAAATATTTTACATTTTTAGTATTGTGTCTTAAGGATTTAGAGAAATTTAATCCAATAAACATAAATTAAAAGAGTTTGTATTTGATACCCTATAAGAGCCTTAATTTTTTAATGTATCATACAAAGAGAAGCCTTGAACGATTTACCTATTAGTTTTGAACAGCCTTTATGGCTTATCATTCCCATATTATTAGTGGCAATTGCCATTGCTGCGCTATTATACTATCGCAACTCGAGCTTCTCAAAACCATTGAATTATCTACTCTTCTTCTTGAGGTTTTGTGTCATTTTAATTCTGGCCCTCCTCCTACTTAATCCTTATTTCTTTAATGAAACCAAAGATTTACAAAAACCTATTATTGTTGTGGCTTTAGATGAATCGGAATCTATGCTAAATGGGACTGATAGCACAAGTCTAAGTGAATCTATTCAAAGAAATATTGATGAAATCAAGCAAGAGCTTTCAGATACATATGAACTTGATTTTCTTTCCTTTCATCATCAGGTAAACGAACAAATCAATTTTAAATTTGATGGCAAAAGAAGTGATATTGGACAAGTTCTTAAATACACTTCAGAAAAATATTACATGCTTCCTCTTACCGGAATCATTCTGTTAAGTGATGGGCAAAACAATCAAGGCATCAGCCCTTTACATTATGCTGAGAATCAATCAACAGCCATCTACCCCATCATTTTTGGGGATACTGCTAAACAAAAAGATGTCTATATTGATGCCATTTTCCATAATAAAGTCATTCGTCAGAATGCTAAGTTTCCAGTGGATGTGGTGGTACAAGCTGAAGGTTTTTCTGGCGAGAAATTGACAGTGAGAGTTGAAAAGGCTGGACGAGTGCTCCAACAAAAAGAAATCACCTTGAATAGTGATAATTTCAATCAAGAAATACGATTTGAATTAAAAGCAACTGGAAGTGGATTACAATCTTATTCTGTTCGGATTCCAGAATTAGAGAATGAGAACAACATCAAGAATAATCAATCACGTTTCTATATACAGAGTCTCGAAAGCGGAAATAAAATTCTAATTCTTGGCAACAACCCTCATCCAGACTTAGGTGCCTTGGCATCAGCACTACGAAAAGTTGATGGTTATGAGATAGATATTAAAAGTTTAAGTGATTACCCATTCTCCACCAGCGATTATCAGTTAATTGTATTACATGGACTCCCTTCACTCGACCAAAGAAGCAAAAGGATATTTGAGCAAGCTGATTTTAAGAACAAAGCACTTTGGTATATCTGGAGCACTTCTAGTGACATTCCATCGGTGACCAAAAATGATTTCCCGTGGGAGAGCAATCAACAAGTGGCAGGATTTGAATATTCGGAGCTTGCACCAAAAGAAGATTTCTCAAGTTTTAAAATGCCTCAAAACTGGGCTAGAATTTATAAAACCTACCCTCCTCTTTATGTTCCTTTTGTGAAATGGCAAAGTGTGAGCCAAAACGATGTGATTTTCCAGCAAAGTATTAGAGGATTCGAATCGGGAGAAGTATTAATGGGTTTATGGAGCAAAGGACAATTGAAGCGAGCCTTCTTAGCAGGTGAAGGTCTTTGGAAATGGAGAATCTATGATTATCAGTCCACAGGAAGTCATGAGCAGTTCAACAGCCTTATACAAAGAGTTTCTCGCTACCTACTCACAGGAGTTTATGATGACAGATTCAATATTCAATATCAAAGTATTTATAATGAAACTGACCTGATAGAATGGGAAGCACAAGTTTATAATAAGGCCTTCGAAACCATTAATGAAGGAGATGTTTCTCTTCAAATTAAAAACGAATTGGGCGAGGAATATGATTATCTGTTCTCTCCTCAAGAAAATGGTTTTAGCGCCCCCATCGGCTATCTAGCAGCTGGTTCCTATAGTTTTAAAGCTAAGGCCCAATTACCTGATACCACTTTATTGGAGGAGGGTAAATTTATTGTTGATGCCTGGAATATGGAACAAGCCAGAGCAGGTAGTAATATGGAGCTTTTAAAACAAATGGCCGATTTGAGTGGAGGGAGTATTTATTTCCCAGCACAAACCTCTTCATTGCTCGAACAACTTAAAAACAGTCCCGATGCAGCCCAAAGGTATAGCATCACACAAGAAATCATCAATTTCATCGATTTAAAATGGCTGGCCCTCCTCCTTGTTTTATTATTGGGAACCGAGTGGGTTCTTAGAAAGCGATTTGGTTCTTACTAACATCAGGTACTGTCCAACTGACTATACGGGTTTGGTATATCCGCAGATTTACACAAATTCTCACTGATTATACAGGGCAAACTCATACTTTTATTTTTCTTATTTTTTTACTAAAGCTAGCGCGGATTTGGTGCGGTTAAAACACACTCTATAATGCTAATGTTTTAGCACGGAAAACATTTCCGCGCTAGCCTTTTATCTAAGTTCGCTCTGTTTTCTTGTATCTGTAGTTTTAATAATACGTATGAGTCTGCCCTGACTGATTATATACAAAATTAGCAAAGCTGATCATTGTTTCTTACTTCGGTGGAATCTCCAGATTAATTTATCCTTTTCATTAAAAAAAAGGGACAATAAATTCCTTATCTTTGAGAAAAACAGCATTATGGAGGTCATTTGGTTCAAGGCAATAACGGTAATTCTTATTATTTTGGCTGGTGTATTTGGAGGATTATTCCCTTTAAAAAGAGCGCTGAGTAAAAGCGGCCAAGAAAATATGGTGTTTGGAAATGCTTTTGCAGGCGGGATTTTCCTAGGTGCTGGTTTATTGCACATGCTCCCCGATTCCATAGAAAACTTTGGAAATCTAAACTTAAATATTGATTATCCTTTTCCCGCATTAATGGCTGGAGCTGGTTTTATCTTTGTTTTATTTCTCGAAAAAGTATTGGTGAGAGAAGAAAAGCTGGAAACCATTGGTAAAACTACTAATCAATTCCCTACCCTTTTATTTTTAGTATTAGCTATTCATTCCATCATTGCGGGAATGTCGCTGGGCTTAGAAACTAGCTTTGCTTCAGGATTAGTCATCTTTTTTGCTATCATTGCTCATAAAGGCTCAGCTTCTTTTGCTTTGGGAGTGAGTATGGCTCAATCGAATACTCAGAAATCACTATTTATAAAAACCATCCTCTTCTTTTCCATCATGACTCCTATTGGAATCATCATCGGCTCAGTTTTATCGCAAATTGATAGCAGCAGAACAGCTTTATGGTTCGAAGCTATATTTGATGCTTTAGCTGCAGGAACATTTGTTTATATAGCAGTTCTGGATATTATCCATGAGGTTTTTGAAGCACCTAAAAAACGTTGGGGAAAATTTGCTATTCTTATTCTTGGTTTCCTTCTTATGGCTGGAATTGCCATTTGGACATAAATTATTGTCAATTAATTGCTATAACACAAAGTGACACAAAAATCTCTAAGTTCCACAAAGAAAAATAAACAAGGAATTTATAGAATTAAAACACAAAAGCCCCACTCTAAAAGAGCAGGGCTTTAAAATTAACAAAGCTATTAATCAAATGAGGCTAAGCAATTAAGCTTGAACCCCCATGAATTTATTCATATCTTCTTCTACTGAAGAAATACCAGAAATTCCAAAATTCTCCACCAATACATTGGCTACATTTGGAGAAAGGAAAGCTGGTAAGGTTGGGCCTAGGTGGATATCTTTAACACCTAAATAAAGAAGTGCTAATAATACGATAACCGCTTTTTGCTCATACCATGCGATATTATAAACGATAGGCAATTCGTTGATATCGTTTAATTCGAATACTTCTTTCAATTTAAGAGCGATAACAGCTAAAGAATAAGAATCGTTACACTGACCTGCATCTAAAACTCTTGGAATACCACCAATATCACCTAATTGTAATTTATTATATCGGTATTTCGCACAACCTGCAGTTAAAATAACGGTATCTGTTGGTAATTCTTTAGCAAAATCTGTATAATAATCTCTTCCTTTCATACGACCATCACAACCGGCCATTACGAAGAACTTCTTGATAGCACCAGTTTTAACAGCATCAACTACTTTATCAGCTAAAGCCATAACTTGGTTATGAGCGAAACCACCAACAATAGTTCCTGTTTCAATTTCTACTGGAGATTCACATTTTTTAGCATGCTCAATAATAGCGGAGAAATCTTTGTTTCCATTCTCATCAGCTGCGATATGTGTAGCACCTGTTAAACCAGATTGACCTGTAGTATAGATTTTATCAGCGTAAGTTGCAGTTTTTGAAGGAGGTACAATACAGTTAGTGGTGAATAATATAGGACCATTGAATGTAGTGAATTCTTCTTTTTGCTGCCACCAAGCATTACCATAGTTTCCTACAAAATGTGTGTACTTTTTGAATGCTGGATAATAGTGAGCAGGAAGCATTTCACTGTGTGTATAAACATCAACACCAGTTCCTTCTGTTTGCTGCAATAATGTTTCCATGTCTTTCAAGTCATGACCTGAAATTAAGATACCTGGATTTCCTTTAACACCTAAATTTACTTCTGTGATTTCTGGATTACCATAAGTTTCAGTATTAGCTTTATCTAAAAGAGCCATCACATCAACACCAAATTTACCACATTCCAATACCAATCCTACCAACTCATCAGCAGTATGTTCTTCAGTACTTGCAGTCATTGCTTTGTGCATAAAAGCAAAAACCTCATCGTTTACATGACCTAATGCAAAAGCGTGCTCTGCATAAGCAGCCATTCCTTTTAATCCGTAGATTAATAGTTCTTTTAATGAACGAATATCTTCATTAGTCTCTGCTAATACACCTACTTCTAATGCTTTAGCATCAAATTCCGCTTCAGTACCCATCCAAGTAGTGCTTTCGTGAAGGTCTGTTGAAACTGCATTTCCACTCACACTTAACTCAACTTTCACTAATTCACGAACAGCAAAACCTTCTTTGATTTTTGCTATGATAGCTTTCTCATCGAAGTTGGCATTGGTAATGGTTGTAAATAAAGCTTCAAAAACAAATTGGTCAGCTTTGGCTACACTAATATTGTTCAGGCGCCCTAAATTAGAAAGGATAGAAACTCCTTTAGATACGAACATCAATAAATCTTGTAAGTTTGAAACCTCTTCAGTTTTTCCACAAACTCCTTTTATCTCGCAACCTGTTCCCTTGGCTGCTTCTTCACACTGATAACAAAACATGCTCATTTTTCTGTATTTTATATTGTTTACTTATTTTTCTATTTCTGTTCTTTTGAACGCTGCAAATTTAAGTACTACAATACCTATTTATTTGTAACATATGTTACATCCACCCATATTTTTTAATATTTTTGTAAAAAAAACACATCCATGCTCGATTTATTCAGCCAATGCCAGCTTTTTCATAGCTTAACTAATAAGGAAAAAGAAGAGTGCCTACAGGATATCCAAGTTCAGTATAAGAATTACAAAAAAGGGAATCCCATAGTATTTGCTAATGAGGCTGTTATTCAACAATTGATACTGATTGAAGGTGATGTAAAAAGCGAAATGGCCGATTTTAATGGAAAAACTATCAAGATGGCTGATATGAAAGCTCCGAGGTTATTGGCTCCTGGATTTCTTTTTGGACAGGACAGCCTCTACCCTGTTTCTATAGTGGCCAAGACCGATTGTATCATTGCAGCTATAAATAAGGCTCATTTTCTCGAATCACTTCTTAAACACCAACAACTACAAAAAAACTTCCTGAATATCATCTCTAATCAAACCCAGTTCTTAACTCGTAAAATTAACTTCCTCAGTTTTAAAACTATAAAAGGGAAAATTGCTCATTTTTTATTAAAGCAATACACTAAGGCCGGTCATTCTGAAATTATCCTTCCTCAATCACAAAGTCAATTGGCTGAACTTTTTGGAGTTGCCAGACCTTCTCTTAGTAGAGCTTTTAATGAATTAAATCATGATGGTATTATTCAAATGGAAGGAAAGAGAATATTGATTTTGGATGTTCGGGGCTTGAAGGGGTATTTGGATTAACTTGGTTAACTGCTTATAATGAACAGTTAACCGTTTCGTGATTCTATGTGAACCTAAATCTTCTCAAAATACCTGAGCAGAAAAGCTTAATTATTCAAGTGTTTATATCATTCTATGATTTCTTAATTCTATCATTAATAAAGCGTATCTTTGCCAGTTCATAAAATAATACAAGATACATTGGAAAATTTCACAGAATTAGGAGTAAGGAAAGACATAGTTAAGGCATTGACAGAGATGAAGATTGTAAAGCCTTCGGAAATTCAAAGACAAGTCATTCCTGTACTCATTAAAAATACCACCGACTTAGTTGGACAAGCTCAAACAGGAACAGGGAAAACTGCTGCTTTTGGTATTCCATTATTACATAAGATAGACCCTAAAAGAAAAGTTATTCAAGGACTCATTCTATGTCCTACAAGAGAATTAGGGCAGCAAATTGCCAAGCAGATATTTAAGTTTACCAAATATTCCGACAAAATTTTCACCGAAGCTGTATTTGGTGGTCCTCAAATAGAAAAGCAAATATCAGCTTTGAAGCGTCCTACACATATTGTGGTGGCTACTCCTGGTCGTTTGATTGATTTGGTAAAAAGAAAAGCCCTTGACTTAAGTCATGTAAAAACCCTTATTCTCGACGAAGCCGATGAGATGATGAGCATGGGGTTTAAAGATGAATTGGATGAAATCCTAAGCTTTTCAGCCAAAGTGGAGAACAAATGGTTATTCTCTGCTACTATGCCTCACGAGATTAAAAACATTGTGAATACGCACATGTCGGAGACAGCTATTAAAATAGAAGTGAGTGGAAAGAATGTGGTTAATAAGCATATTGAGCACCAATATATTGTATGCGAAGATTTAGAGAAACTGAATGTCCTTATGCGTTTCTTAGGCGAGCAAGGCGATAATAGAGGATTAATCTTCTGTAAAACAAAAGCTGCTACTCAAAAACTAGCACAGCAATTACAAGCTAGAAATGTTCCGGTGGATGCCATTCATGGTGATTTACTTCAAAAGGAAAGAGACAAAGCCATGAGAGCCTTTAAAAACGGAAGTCTAAAAGTTCTTGTAGCAACAGACTTAGCAGCGCGAGGAATTGATGTAGCCAATTTAGCTTATGTCATTCATTATCAAATGCCTGATAAGATAGATTATTATACACATAGAGCTGGAAGAACAGCAAGAGCTGGAAACGAAGGACTTTCCTACTGTATTGTAAACTCTAAAGAATTGAAACAGATTCGTTATATTTCTGAGAAACTTGGTATTACTTTTAATCAGATGCGGTAATCAGCACTGAAGTTAGGTGACAGATTACCGATCAAATGGAAAATATTAAACATTAATTTCTTAGCAAATTTGCTGAATAATATTTTATCGCAATGTACTCAAAATCCATTTTACTTAAAGCAAAAAGTATACTAGAAAATTCAGTCCATAGTACTCCCATCCTAAAGTCTCATTTACTTAATGAACTCATTGGCTGTGAGCTTTTCTTTAAATGCGAAAACTTTCAAAAGGCCGGAGCATTTAAAATGAGAGGTGCCATGCATAAATTACTCAGTCTTTCAATAGAAGAACGAGAAAAAGGAGTAGCAACTCATAGTTCTGGTAATTTTGGTTCTGCTTTGGCATTAAGTGCTCAAATACTTGGAATTCCAGCCACTATCATTATGCCATCTAATGCACCACAGGTGAAGAAAAATGCAGTTGCAGCTTATGGAGCGACCATTATAGAATGCGAGCCCACTTTAGAAGCACGAGAATCAACTACTGCTGCATTCATTGATAAATCAGGGGCTACATCTTGTCACCCATATAATGATTCACAAGTGATCTTAGGGAATTCCACTGCTGCCCAAGAGATTTTTGAGGAGCTTATACCAGATGCCATTATTACTCCCGTTGGAGGAGGTGGTTTAATGAGTGGAACAGCTTTAGCCTGTGAGTTTTTCTCTCCCTCTACCCTAGCTTTTGGCGCAGAGCCAGAAGGTGCTGATGATGCTTTCCGCTCGATAAGGGATGGTATAATCCATCCTTCTATAAATCCTCAAACTATTGCTGATGGACTTCGAACCTCATTGGGAGAGCATACCTTCCCTATAATTCGTGATAAGGTGGAAGAAATATTTCTCGTCAACGATGATGAGATTAAAAGTGCGATGAGATTAATATGGGAAAGGATGAAGATTATTGTGGAACCGTCCTCCGCTATTACCTTTGCTGCTGTTTTAAAGAATAAAGAAATCTTTAAAAATCAAAAAGTGGCTTTAATACTATCTGGTGGAAATGTGGATTTGGAAAAGTTTTTTCAATAGTCCATCTATTTTCCATAAATTTGTCCCAAGTTTCAGGGAATCCTGTGAAAATCAGGAACAGTTCCCGCTGCTGTAAGTCCCAAGTACTTTTTAGTGCTTGATTCACCCACATCCACTATTCTTTATTGAATGGGAAGGAAATGAAGTTGGACGAGTCAGAATACCTGAAATCATAATTCATAATTCAGCTTTCGGGAGAAAAGGCGACGAATAAAGACGATCATTTCCGATTTATTTTTCATTTTATCACCTGGCTATCATAATAATAAAAATATGAAAAAAGCCATTTTTAATTGGAGCGGAGGAAAAGATTCTGCTTTTGTTTTGGGAGAAATACTAAAGAATAAGGAATATGATATTTCTTTTCTGTTGACTTCCATTGCTAAGGAAAATAGAAGAGTGAGTATGCATGGAATTCATGAGAGTCTCATGCTAGAACAAGCCAAAGCTATAGGTTTACCTATCACTTTTCTGGAACTGCCAGAATCACCAGATATGGAAACCTATGAAAAGCACCTGACAAAACTCATGCAAGAGGCCAAATTAAATGGAATTAAGTATTCTATTTTTGGAGATATCTTTTTGGAAGACCTTAGAAAATACAGAGAAAATCAACTCCAAAAAATAGGATTTAATGCCGTTTTTCCTTTATGGAATAGAGATACTAAAACCTTGATTCTTGATTTTATTGAACAAGGTTATAAAACCATGATTTCTGCTGTGGATGCCTCTAAATTATCCAAGGACTTTGTGGGAGAAATCATCACCAAAGAATTAATAAATGAACTTCCTAAAAACGTGGATCCTTGTGGGGAAAATGGTGAATTCCATAGCTTCGTCATTGATGCTCCTTTTTTTAAATTCCCTTTAGAAGTAAAAAAAGAGAAACCAATCCTAAAAAAATACCATAATGATAATCCAGAAATCAGCTCCGAATTTTGGTTTTGTCCCATTTCACTAAAAAACTCATAATGAAAACAAGACTATATATTCTATTAAGCGTCCTATTTTTAGCTGCCTCCTCCTGCAATGAGTCCCTAGAGAAAACTCAAGAAAAATCTACTCGGAATTACAATCCTGAATATGCGAAATTCTTTAGAATAGAATATTTCGAAACCTATAAAAAGGTTGTCATCTTCAATCCTTGGGAAAACGAGAGTTTGAATATGGAGTATTATATTCCTCATTCTGGGGCTAAGAATATAGAGAATTTGGAACATTCTTTTGTCATTAAGGAAATACCTAAAAGAGTAGTAGCTTTATCATCTCCTATGGTAGGAATGATGAATCTATTGCAATTAGATCAACACATAAAAGGAGTTACGGATCCTGAGCTGATTTATAATGAAGAAATTCTGGAAAAAGTAAAATCTGGAGATATCGAAAATGTAGGAAAAGCCATTCAAATCAATATGGAAAAGATGATGGTACTCCAGCCCGATTTAGTGATTGGGAGTGGTTGGGATAAGTTGAATGCCGATTATGAGAAAATGATTCAGCTGAAAATGACTCCCCTATTGATGTATGATTGGAAAGAACAACATCCTCTTGGTAAAGCAGAATGGATGGTATTATTGGCTTCTTTTTTTAATGGGGAGGAGTATGCGATATCAATTTTTGAGGAAATTAAAAATAAGTATAACGAGCAGAAAGAGTCATTAAAGTTCGACAAGCAACCTACAGTTTTTAATGGCTCTGAGTATCAAGGTATTTGGTATTCTGCTGGTGGAAAAAGCTATATGGCTCAATTAATAGCTGATGCATCTGGTCAATATCTAATGAAACAAGATTCATCCAGTGGAAGCTTAATGCTTGACTTTGAAGTATTGATGAGTCAAGCATCAAAGGCAGATATTTGGATGTATACAGGAGCTTTAAGTAAAGATAGATTAGACTTATTTTCCAGTCCTAAATATCAATCGCTGTCTGCTGTGAAAAACCACAGAGTATTTTCCTATCACAAAAGAGTAAACTCGTTTGGAGCCAATGATTATTGGGAAACAGCCAGCTTTAGGCCTGATATAGTTTTGGAAGATTTAAATAAGATTTTCCACTCCTCAGAACCAAAAGGTATGTATTATTTTGAGAAAGTACAGTATTAGTTGATTGAAGTTGGAAGTAAACTGTTGGCCAACTATTAACTATTAGCTGTTAACAATTAACTATCAAATCTAAAGGCTTGTCCAAAATATAATCTGGTTTGCATTTCAGAACCACCTTATCATCTCCATAACCCCAACGTGCATAAGCCGTTTTTAAGCCATGAAAGTTACCTCCCTCAATATCAAACTCCCTATCTCCTAACATGAGAATACTTTCTTCTTCAAAAGGAGGAATTTGGTCTAAAGCATATTGGATCACCTCAATTTTATCGGTTCTAGAACCATCTAAATTTGCCCCAGCTGTAAAATCAAAATAGGATTCTAAATTAAAATGCCTCATCAACTGATCTGCGTACTTTGTGGGTTTTGAAGTGGCAAGAGCCATAAAAACTCCTCTTTCGAATAATCCCTTAATGACTTCCTCAATTCCATCATACAAATGACATTGATAGATTCCTTGTTTAGCATAATAAACGCGATAAAGCCTAACCATTTCCATTGCTTCTTCATCAAATAAATTATACCTATTTTTAAAAGAATGTTGAAGTGGAGGCCCTATAAATGAATCTAGCGATTCAGGATGTTTTTCTTCTTTTCCAAATTCTTGAGCAGCGTATAAAATTGAATTAATTATTCCCTCTTTAGGGTCGATAATGGTGCCGTCTAAATCGAAAAGAACAGCCTGGAAATCATTAATATTTATCATCTTTTTTCAAGTTAATCATATAAATTAAACCCACGGACATGACTGACATATTAGAAAACCTAAATCCTGTAGTATCCTCATTATAAATCTTTTGATAGCCATAAGCAAAACGAGCATCTAGCTGAAAAATTCCAATATCACTTATATATCTAAGTCCGCCTCCAATGATCAATCCAAAATCAGAACCTCTTTCACTTCTAGCATATAAAGCTTCATATTGCGAATGATTTTCAGGCAGTTCACTTGATAATGATTTACCTACTTTGGCAGAAATATAAGTACCAAGGTTGATCATATATTTCATTCTACCAGTTCCAAGATTGATATTTGTTATTAATGGTAATTCAACAAACTGTAATTCAGTGGTTGCCTTTAAGGTATCATCGAAGGTCTCACTCCACTTTCTACTAGAATATAGCAATTCAATCTGAACCCCAACATATTTCTTATTGCTAAAAGTATAAACTAAACCAGCATTATAGCTCATTTCTCCAGACAGATCGGCCACGGCAGGTTGTATTCCGATACTAGAATAGTTTCCACCCACCTTTACCCCAAACCCTTGGTAGTCCAGGAATCGATATTCCTTCTGGGCATGAGCAGAAAAGGCCAATATCAAGAGCATGAAAACGATTATATATTTACTTACTCCTCTCATATACAGCTATTTTTTCCTTCTTATAGTTTAAAGGAATATTATAATAAATGGTATAATTAAAATCCATGACGCCAGAATTATAGTTCTTAGCATATCCAGGAACGTATTGTACAGGTTCTATATTTGTTTTCGATCTATTTATAAATCCCTTTAATCTCATTCCCATGCCTAAATACCAGTTTTTCAACACCTCCACTTTAAAACCAGTAACAAATTCCCACCAATGTGCATATCCAATTTCTGGGCCAAAAGAAGAAATTGAATTCCCCCAATAGCCATTTACCAATAAATACATAGGAACCTCTTGAGTAAATTGTGAATAAGCATAGCGAAGTCCCATATAGAAAATATCTTTATCGTTTTCGGAAACTGGATTCCTTAAGTTATAATCAAATCCAAGCCTAAGATAAGAACCTTGAGATTTATATTTAATTCGTAGGGTTTCTTTTTCATAATAATTATATCCTCCTTCGAGCATCAGGAATAATTTGGGCTTTAAATTATATTCCACACTCAAATCTAAGCCCCTTCTGATTGGAGATATAGCACCTGAGATTATTGTACTAATATCAATACCAATTCGAAGATCATGCTGAAAGTATTCTTTTTCCCTTTTCTCTTTCTCTATCTCTAAAGGCTTATCCTCAGCTACTTTGAAGCGGCTGCTGTCTACCTCCTGTGCACAAAGCTGACCCGCAATTAAGCTAGTCGAGATCAACAACCAAATAAAGATTAACCGCTTCAGTTTCATCTACTGTATTATTATCATTTGTTATTTTAATAATTCTATTGTCGGTAAATTCAGGATCCGCTATTTCATACCTGTTAATAACCCCACATTCTGTAGAACGAAAAACAGAATAAGGATTATATTTGATGTATAGTGTATCAACCGCATCGTTTATCTTAATGACTACCGTAATCTCAGTTAAATCATCAGACAAAGGTATGGATACACTTCCTAAACCTTTTTCATTATCATAAAGAACAGAATCTTCTCTTCCTATAATGTAAAGAGATAAAGAATCTACAGTTGTTGCGACATCAACTGTATCAGATTCCGAATAATAAAAATCTGCATAAAGAAAGTTATTAGCTGGTAAACAGGTCTCATTCTTCACGCATCCAGAATAGAATAAGCTAGCTAAAACTAATAAAAACAAAGGGTATGTGAGTTTCTTTATCATAAATCGCAGCAAAAATACATCATCTAATGGATTTGCCGGCACAATTGGTGCATTTTCTGCTTTCTGGCATGATAAATACTCTTTGTAATGGAATCTCATAGCCACAAACTATACAATTTTGAAAATCTGGTTTATGAATATCTTCCAAAGCCCTGTTTAAACCATTCAATTGATTCTTCTTCTTTTGCAGAGCAGATTCATTAACACTTTTGTTATTGATGGCATCCATTCGACTCACCCTACCTATGGCACAATCAGGCTCAATAGGCTTAGTTAATTCTTTTAGATCTACAATCTGCCTTTGTAAACGATCTATTTTAGAACCTATTTGAATTATTAATTGTTCCTTTTCTTCAGGTGTCATTAGCTTTTATTTGCAAATTTACATTTATATCTTAAAATTTCGAATTTGCTTGTAAACTAAAGAGCCCCTATTGCTCGAATAAAACATTAGGGGTCACGTTATTTTTTATGGGGAGATAAGTTAATGAGAACTGGAATTAGGGAATTGGATAT
>NZ_JABKCA010000096.1 GCF_013166655.1 Lentimicrobium sp. L6 | reverse complement strand
CAGCATACCAAGCAGCAATATTCATTTCTGTAGAATAACCAGAACCATTGTCTTGATACTTAGAATCAACAACATGAACAAAACCGTCAGAAGTCACCTGTAATCCATTACGAATCAACTGACTACCCGACCAATCAGGATCGATAGGTAAAAGTAGAAGATTTTGTTCTTCTCCATTAACTTTTGAACTTGCAAAGAAATTATCAGACCAACCACCAGTTGTAATAGGGCCACAAGCCACTAAATAAGCTTGGCTAGGATCTGTATTCCCATCAGGATTATAAATACCACCTGAAGGGTATCTTCCAGCATCCTCTGTATTCATCATCCAAGTATCAGCCCAAGTGTTACCACCATCTGTTGATGTAGCAGTAATAATATTACCACTATTAAAAGCTTCAGGATAAGTAGCAGGATCTGTTCTAAAGGTAACAGCATAAGCACCTAATTCTTCATTATAATCAACATATCTTTGGTCTTCTAGAAGAACAGAATAGATATTTGCTGATTTTCCAACATATACACGTTCCACAGCATTTGTTCCTTTAAGTTCCACATCTGCAGATACAGCTGGTTTCACTTGAGTTGGAGACATTGGTGCTTCAATTTTATTTTTTGAATTCACCATTTTGGTAGATTTCTTTGCTACTTTTTTCTCATCGGCCATAGCACCGAAAGAAAGACTTACAGCTAAACTAAAAAGTAAAAATTTTTTCATAGTATTAAAATATTTAGATTTATTATTCGTCGAATAGCAAATTTAGCTTTTTTGATAATTATTTCAAGTTCTTTTGGCCTTCAAATGACTAAAAAAGCGAAGATTAGGTGTTTGTACTATTTGGCAATAGAATACTGGATAATTCTCATAGAGATTGTTTTCTGTCCAAATTAGCTTATTTCACAGGTGTTTTGGCACTTATTATATGGGTATAAAACAAATATAAGCTTCTTATTTTATAAACATAAACCTGAGTAAAAAGCCTATCTTTCTAGCTGAAAAAAGCAAATTTTGTTCAAAAACGAACAAAATTACATGCCAATTCTCATAAAATATTGACAATTTTTGTCATACTTAATCTCAAAACAGCGATTTAAGGCCTTAAAAAACTTAAAAAAAAGAGCCTGATTCTACAGGCTCTAGAGATTTAATTATTTTAATCTTGTGATTTATACTATTCCACAATCATTTTTTTAGATACACTTTGATTACCTATGGTTATAGTATAATAATAAACACCTGACCGTAAGTCACTAGCAGGTAATTCAACTTTCATTGAATGATTAATAATACCAGCATCCATAGTATAAACAGTTTGTCCCATGAGGTTACTGACCTCTATCATCACTGGAGCTACTAACTGGCTAGTTAGTTGGATAGTTGTAGAACCAGAGAATGGGTTAGGACTGTTTTGAGTTACAGCAAAATGAGAAACAGTACTTGCTTCTTCTACACCAGTTACCCAAAGGAATTTAACATCTTTTACAAAACTATGAGTTACAGGAGTTAACTCATTTCCAGAACCAAATTCAGATGGAGTTACAGTAGTAACAACAGGTAGGTGAATATAATCACCTTCTATTTCACTTATCTGACCCACGTTTTGGAAGAAATAGAATCCAGCATATAAGTCGTCAGCAGTAAAGTTAGTAACAGGGAAGTCAGTGAAATCACCACCATTTACTAATCTACCAGCAGCCTTAATATTAGGAGCACCATTCACACCTTCATAATTATCTGGATTTTCAGTATCAGTCCAAACTGCAAATACGGCAGTCCCATCAGCACTTCTTGTGGCACGCAGCCTAGAACCCCAACCTTCAGCACCTAAAGAATAGGCAGAAGATGCTTCAACATCATCAGCAACAATGGAATCTACATAAAAAACATTTTGAACACCATCCATATTAATTTCAAGATTATAGATATAATCTAAATTATAAGAATAAGAGTATCCAATAGAATCAATATGTGTAGAGAAAGTACCAGTAGCTTTTACAAATAATTGTAGTTCGCCATTTGCATCCACAACACCATCAAGTTCTGTAACTTGAGGCCACATTGGACCATTAAACTGATTAGTAGCCCAAAGGTATTCACTCATCACTTCATTATCTTCCAAAGCAATTTCAATTTGTTCCCAATCTTCTCCTTGATTTTCAGTTTTGAATACGATAGGAGAATATCCACTTTCGCCTTCTAATTCTGCATCAACACCAACCATCCAGGTATATCCTACAGAACCATCATTAGACCATGCATTACCAAAGGTCCAGAAATTAAATGTAGTTCCATCAGTTCTCAAAGCTAAATCAACAGGAACATCAACCACATCCCAATCGAAGCCAGAACTATTAAATTCAGCATACCAAGCAGCAATATTCATTTCTGTAGAATAACCAGAACCATTGTCTTGGTATTTAGAATCTACAATATGCGCCACTCCATCAGAACAAACTTGTAAACCATTACGAATAATCTGACTTCCAGACCAAGAAGGATCTACGGGCACTATTTCGTGTGTTAAATCTTGCCCATTAACTTTAGAAGAAGCGAAGTAATTATGAGTCCAAGCGGCGTTAAACACACCACCTGCTGAAACAAGAAAAGCTTCATTAGGATCTGTATTTCCATCAGGATTATAAATCACTCCAGAAGGGTATCTACAAGGATCATCTGTATTCATCATCCAAGTATCAGCCCAAGTGCTACCGCCATCTGTTGATGTAGCCATAATAATATTACCACTGTTTAAGGCTTCGGGATAGGTAGCGGGGTCTGTTCTAAAAGTAAAAGCATAAGCCCCTAAGTCATTATTATAATCTAAATACCTCTGTTCTTCTAAAAGTACTGAATATATATTAGCAGATTTTCCGATATAAACACGCTCTACAGATTGTGTACCTTTCCAGTTAAAATCGGAAGCAACTACAGGAGGTGTTTGAGTTGGACTCATTGGTAAATCAATCTTATTTCTTGAATTTACCATTTTCGTGGATTTTTTAGCCTCTTTTTTTTCATCGGCCATAGCACCGAAAGAAAGACTTAGAGCTAAACTAAAAAGTAAAAAATTTTTCATAGCATTAATAATTTAAGATTAAGTATTTGTTGAATAGCAAATTTAAGTATTTTTCTTAAACAACTCAAGTTAGCCTTAGTTAGTGAATTACATATAGATAAGTATACAAAAAGGCATAAAAAAAGAGCCTGAAAAATCAGGCTCTTTAAATCTAAATATTTTAATCTTGTGGATTTCTTCGACGATTATTCCACTATCATTTTCTTAGATACACTTTCGTTACCAATAGTTACAGTGTAGAAGTAAACACCAGACTGTAAATCTCTAGCTGGTAATTCAACTTTCATCGTGTTATTGATAACACCTGCATTCATTGAATAAACAGTTTGTCCCATTAAATTACTTACTTCAATCATAACTGGAGCAGAAACTGCACTAGTTAATTCAATAGTTGTAGAACCTGTGAATGGATTAGGATTGTTCTGACTAACTGCGATATTAGAAACCGCTTCTAATTGATTCAAACCAACAGTCCAAGGAAATTTAACACCTTTCACAAAACTATGAGTAGTTGGAGTTAGCTCATCACCTGTACCAAACTCAGCAGGGCTAACAGATGTAGTCACAGGAATATGAACAAAATTATCAGCAATTCTACTTACCTGACCCACATTGATAAAGTAATAGAACCCAGCATATAAATCATCAGCAGTAAAGTTAGTTACAGGAAAATCATTGAAATCACCGTCAATCATTCTACCTGCCGCTTTAATATTTGGAGCACCATTCTCTCCACCGAAAGCTTCAACATCTTCTGTATCAGTCCAAACAGCAAAAACAGCAGAACCATCAGCAGTTCTAGAAGCACGTAATCTTGTACCCCAACCGGCTGCTCCACCTAATGCATTGGCCCCATCTGTTGGTACATCATCAGTCATCACAGAGTCAACAAAAATTACATTTTGAACACCACTTTCGTTTAATTCAATATTGTAAATATAGTTTAAGTTGTTAGTATAAGAGTAACCTAAAGAATCAATATGAGTAGAGAAAGTACCTGTAGCTTTTACAAATAATTGTAATTCACCATTGGCATCAACAATACCATCAAGCTCAGTACACTGTGGCCACATTGGACCTTCAAGAGCATTTGTTGCCCAAATATACTCAGACATTACTTCATTATCTTCCAATTCAATTTCGATTTCATCCCAGCTTTCACCTGCATCTGTTGTCACAAATACAATAGGTTGGTAACCATTTTCGATATCAGCAGAAACACCAATCATCCACATATAACCAATAGAACCATCGTTAGACCAAGTAGAACCGAAAGTCCAGAAGTTAAAAGTAGTACCATCAGTTCTCATTTTAAGGTCAACAGGAACATCAACAGATTCCCAATCGAAAGTAGAACCATTATATTCACCATTCCAAACATTTAAGTTCATCTCGGTAGAATAACCAGAACCATTATCTTGGTATTTTGAACCCATAATATGAACAAAACCATCATTAGTGGCCTGCATACCTTGACGAATCAATTGGCTTCCAGAATAAGCAGGATCAACTTCAACTAATTGAAGATCTAGATCTGCACCATTAATTTTTGAACTTGAGAAGAAGTTATGCGTCCAAGTACCTGTAGAAACAGGACCAGCACCAACTACTAAAGCTTCAGCAGGATTAGTGTTTCCATCAGGATTATAAACCACACCAGAAGGATATCTTCCACCATCAGCAGTATTAATCAACCAAGTATCAGCCCAAGTATCTCCATCTTGAGAAGTAGCAGAAATAATAGCACCACTATTACCATTTGCACCAGCGTAGGTTGCAGGATCCGTTCTAAAAGTAAAAGAGTATGTTCCAATCTCTTCATTATAATCTAAACCTCTTTGCTCTTCTAAAAGAACAGAATACACATTGGCCGATTTCCCAATATAAACTCTATCAACAGATTTAGTTCCTTTTAAATTCATTTCTGCGGCTACAACAGGAGAAGTTTGAGTAGGATTAACTATCTCAATCTTATTCTTTGTATTTACCGTCTTTGTTGTTTTTTTAGCATCCTTAGTTCCATCGGCCATTGCTCCGAAGGAAAGGCTAAGAGCCAAACCAAAAAGTAATAATTTTTTCATCGCACTTATAATTTAAATTAACATTGTTTATTGTGTGCTCCAAAATTATATGATCTTTATGGCAAAAAGCCTATATTCAAACGGAATGAACTCGTAAATCTCACGTATTTTTATCTAAGTGATTTCTGCAATACGTATTGATTTAGCGTTTCCACATTAGCTTTACTGTTCCCCACAAAAACATGTTTATCATCAATAATCACAGGCCTTTTGAGGAAAGTGTATTCCTGAAGAATATACTTTTTATAGTCTTCTTCACTTAGGTTTACCTCTTTTAATTTCAGGCTTTTATACTTTTGAGATCGACGCGAAAACAGGTCTTCATAGCTCCCTACTAAAGCTTTAATCTCATCTAATTCCTCTTCAGAAATCGCTCTCTTTTTGATGTCAATGACTTCGAAACCTAAGTCTAAAACTCCACTGTTTTTGAGGATTCTTTTACTGGTGTCACAGGTGGAAAGGGTGAATATTTTCTTCATAATGATGCTATTTCCACAAAACTCGGACAGTGGTCTGAGTGTTTTGCGTCGGGTAAAATACCTACATTTTTGATTTGGCTTTTCATGTTTTCGCTAACCATATGGTAATCGATACGCCAGCCTTTATTATTGTTTCGCGCATTGGCTCTATAACTCCACCAAGTGTAATGATGAGGATCTTTATTCAACATCCTAAAGGAATCGATAAAGCCTGTGGCTAGAAATTGCGACATCCATTCTCGCTCCTCAGGCAAGAAACCACTGGTTTTTGCATTGCCTTTAGGGTTGTGAATATCAATGGCTTCATGACAAATATTATAATCTCCAGAAAGAACGAGATTTGGTAAGGTTTTCTTAAGCTCGTTAATATACTCCGTATAATCGCTCAACCACTGCATTTTGAATTCTTGGCGTGCGTCTCCACTACTTCCTGAGGGATGATAAACACTTACTACTGAAAAATCTTCAAAATCAGCACGTATAAAACGGCCTTCAAAATCATACTTTTCAATTCCCATACCAAATTGCACATGCTTAGGTTCTACTTTACTCAGAATAGCTACTCCGCTATATCCTTTCTTTTGTGCAGAAAAGGAATAAGTATGATAACCCAGCTCTGTAAATTCAAAAACCGGTATTTGATCGTCTTGGGCCTTAGTTTCTTGTATACAAACCACATCGGGATTCTCTTCTCTTAACCAATCAAGGAAGCCTTTTTTAACAGCAGCTCGTATTCCATTTACATTATAGGTGATTATCTTCATATAGGTAATTTCTAAGGTTTTTATTGAGGCGCTAATTTCGGTATTTTTTTACAAATGAAAGTATTGCTTATTTGATATCATCCATTTCCTCATTTTTTTAAATTTCATAAGCTACATATGCTTAGGATTATTAACTTTGCTTCAAGATAGCCAAACATGAAAATCAGATTACAAACAACACAACCTACTGACGAAGAGTATCTCATGATTGGGCTATCCTCTTCCCTGAAGGATTATCAGCTATCTTACTATTTAAATAAGCACTTTCAGACCTTTTTTAAGAAAATGCCCGATATCCCATTTTATAATAAGAATGGAGAGATTGGCAAGTTTGCATTTTATCATTTTTATGATGAAGACTTACGTATGGATTATTATCTATTTACCAATAAATCCTCAAAAAACACGGCTGTTTCCGCTTATCCTCATTTTGAATTCTTTGTTTTATTTAAGCTTTCCTCTTATCAAATCCCTGTAAATGAAATTTTAAAAGAGATGAGGAGGGTTCCATATATAAATGCTGCTCTCCAAATTCCACTGCAAAAGCTTAAAAATCTAGATGAATTATTGGAAGATATAGAGCTACATCTATTAACAATTACCAGTGCTCAAAAAAAGTGCGAAGCTCGACAATGGCTATGGCAAAAATGTGTAGCTCAAAATAAAATCGCTAATTTTGAAAATAAATTGATTTAAAAAATAAGATATTATGAAAAAATTTGCAATCATTCTATCGGGATGTGGTGTTTTTGATGGCGCCGAAATCCATGAAGCCACCTTAAGTATGTTAGCCGTGATGATGCACGGAGGAGTCTATGAAATATTTGCACCTGATATTAAACAACATCATGTAATCAATCACATCACTGGTGAAGAGATGGACGAGGAAAGAAATGTGTTGATAGAGTCCGCCAGAATTGCCAGAGGAAAGATCAGCCCCATGAGCGCTTTCCAAGCTGAAGAGTTCGATGCTTTATTGATTCCGGGTGGATTTGGAGCTGCTAAAAACCTCTCCGATTTTGCCTTTAAAGGAGCTGAAGCTGGTGTTTTTATCCAAGTGAAAGATGCCATTCAGGAAATGCATAGAATGGGAAAACCCATTGGAGCCTTATGTATCTCTCCTGCGCTTATTGCCTTAACTTTAGACAATGTAGATTTAACCATAGGAAACGATAAAGCGACCATAGAAGCTCTAGAAGCATTAAATGCACATCATTTAGAAACTTCTCACGGCGAAGTGGTTCACGATAAAGCAGAAAATATTTTTACCACTCCTTGTTATATGCTGGATGCTACTATTCTTGAAATTGCCATTGGTGCCGAGAATATTGTAAAGGCTATGATGGAGAGTATGGAGTAGATTGAGAATAAAACAATTATTACTCTGTGAAACTTTGTGACTCCTCTGTGTGCTTTGTGATATAGCTATTAAACACTATAAAGAATAGAACACGAATAACACGGGTTTAGCGGATTGTCACTGATTAATTATGCCAGCTTTCGAACGCTCCGCTTCTCCCTTTCTCCATCTCCTATACATTGTATTTCCACGCAAAGAAAACGCAAAGAAAAATCGCGAAGCTCGCAAAGTAAACAGAACACATATTATGAAACCCATTTCTAAGGTCTACACATACTCAAACATTGAACCTTGAACTTTGAACTTTAAACCTTAAACCCTGAACTTTAAACCCTAAACCTTGAACCCTCTCCAACTCTCCAGTTCAATAACTCAAAAACCACTACAACTTCCCACCCAAAACAGTAGATAACTTCTCAGATTTTACATTTCCTTCTAAGTCGAAGTATTCAAATAATAAGATATAAATTCCCATATCTGCTTTTTGGCCATTCTCGTCTTCTCCATTCCAATAGTAAGTTCCTTCAGTAGCTAAAAGCTCATTTTTTACTAGGCGATTAACTTGTCTTCCTCGTGCATCATAAACGATTAAATTGAGTTGATAACCTACCTCTTGCATGCGATAATGTATTTGAAGAACATCCTCATAACCATCATTATCAGGCGAAAAAACTTCTGGTTCCAATTCAAAAGCAGATATACTTTCGCCTTCCTCTAAATACTGAGAATTCTGATAGCCTGGAGTTCCATAGTTAACAGAGCTGGCAGCTGAATGCCAATTTGAAGAAGCATTCCCTCCATTCAAACTTATTTTTTCTAAAGAAACTCCTTTGGTATCTTTTAATAAACTGTGATGCATGTCTTCGTTATACTGTAATTCATCAATAATACTGTCCGTGGAGGAGCTTAAATGAAGAAGAATGTGGCCTTCGGAATTGGGGAAATCGGGCAAGCTATTCAGTTGCATGATTTGCTCAGGTTGTTCAGAATAATAGACTTTGAGTACTTGTGTTGGGGATTCGGCATAGGCCATATAATCCATAGGGAATAGCAGAGCGCTTTCCAAATCGGCAATATACCAAGTGGTATCGTATTGATTCACTTTTATTCTCGAAATACTCAGTCCCGCAGTTTCTAGGATTTTCTCAGAAACATTAACCAATTCTATATATTCTCCATCATCAATAGCTGCATCAAAAAGGATTTCATTAAAAACGATATCTCCTTTTTCTATTTCATCGGGAACAGCAAAACTCAAAAACAATCCTCCCGCTGAGCTACCATTACATTCCAATAATCCATCTTGAATTTCTAAGGTATAAACTACCGCATTAGATAGTTCTTCATTTAGACTAAGAATAACGGTATTATATTTAGGTCCTTCTATTTCGCAAGTATTGGGCTGTCCTATGCCCTGATCTATAAAATAACTCTGAGTTTCCGCCAAGCTGATACTGTCCATTTTTTCGCTGAAATAAACTCGTATACTCATTTCACTCAATAGCTCAATTCTCTGAATCCTCAAAGGCTCTATCTCACCCGAAGTTCCATTCACACTATTCAAACTTCCGGGAGTTCCTCCTCTAGCATCTATGCTTTCGCTCCAATTGGGCTGCTCCACACAATATTCCAAAGGATCAATAGCTTCTAAACTCCATCCCCCATCTGATTTATCGTCATCATCAAACCAATCATCGTCATATTCCACCTGATGAATAATACCTCCACCCAGGTTTCGTAATACCAATTGAGTTCCACCATTTGTTAAGGAAAAACTAGATATGGGATAAGTATCTCCAAATTCAGAAAAACTAGCCACAGCATTGGGCTCGCAAACAATCAAATATTCTTGAGGCTCTAATAAATAGCTTTCAAAAGTTTTTATGGTAGAGCCTGTTTGCAGGGTCCAACCCGCTAAATCGATAGGGGCATTGGAAGTATTATAAAGCTCTAAAAACTCATAGGGAGGCAAACCATAAGCGGGTTCCGGATCTGCCAATATCTCATTTATCACTACATCGCCTTCCATCGCAATTTTCGGCACCATAAAATCAATCTCGGCTGGGGTATCCATGAGCTGGCCTGCACAATTTCTAATTTCTCCATCTATTACCAATTGATAATGCTCCCCTATTTCAAATTGGTCTTCGAATACTAAAAACACAGAGCTGCTGGTATCTTTTGCCATGACTTGTTGAACTGGAATTCCCCCAGGGTTCACAATATAATTGGATTTTCTTAAAACATCTTGCAAATCCATTTGTTGGTTGAAGGTCAATAATAAAAGAGGATTATCCACTACTTCTAAACTTGAAGCCTGAGGGAAAGCAGGTGTATCATCATAAATAGAATTCATTTCGCCTGGGCTTCCACCTCGTGCATCTTCTGCCGCTCTCCAATTGATGGCTTGGGAACAAAAGTCGGAAGGGTTAATTTGCTCTAAAGACCATCCTCCATCATCTTTATTGGGATCCAAATACCAATCATCGCTGTATTCTACTTCATGAACCACAATATCCGTTGGGCTTAATAAGCGCAATAACTGTCCCCCATTGGTTAAAGAAAAACTAGAAAAGCCAACACACTCTCCATACGGAGCCAGCAAGGAAATATTACTTTCTTTACAAAGAATAAGATAGGAGTTGGCAGGGATATTGGCTTCCGGAAAGTCTTTTAGTGTCCCTCCTATTTCTAGCTTCCATCCTTGCAAAGTGATTACGGTTGAAGTTCTATTATAAATCTCAAGATACTCTGCATTTGGCAATTGTATTTCTGGAGTTGGGTCTGCCATGATTTCATTAATAACCACATCGAAAGGAGAAACTTCTACTCTGGCAAATGTCTTTACCGTGGGCTCCATCACATTTCCACTTAAATCTTCAATATTTTCTATGATGATTTCATACTCTTGATTCTCCAAAAATTCATTCTCAAATTGCAGAAAGACTTCTGTTTTCCCTTCTGACAAAATTGCAACAACAGGGTTACCAACAGATTGATTCACGTTATAATTTAGCATATTTATAGCAGTCTCTTCCAAAATCATTTCACTAAAACTAATATTTAATTCTTTTGAGGATTCTAATACAACCGCCTCCACCTCCGGCTTTTCAGTATCCACTTCCATATATTGTATCTCTATGTTATCTAAGTAAAATTTAGTGGAATTAGAGCTGGTATATTTACAGAAGTATCCAAAATAAGAAGTAGTGCTGATGCTATTATCATTTCCTTGGCATTCCATTTGAAACTGACCTGTGCTATTAAAATCTGAATAAACGATCCAGTCTCCATTATTCTTGTGAATCACCTTTATTTTAGCCTGAAAAGAGGAAGCCACACTAGCTTCTGTTCCTCTACAAATGGAGGTGATTTCTGTTCCATTTTGTTTAAACAACTCTATGGCATCATCGCTCAAAGACTCTCCAAATTGAAGGAAATATCCATTTAAACTACCGGATAAATCTTGTTGATCGGATGTCAAATAAACCCGAGCATTATTATTAGAGGAAGGACTGAATGAAAGTTTTATAAAAAACTCCCAGCTGGTGCTGTCCATTATGGAGCTGGCAGTGACCAAATATGAGGTATCCGACTGTCCTTCATTATTCAATTGCAATTGAAAATCAGGGTTGACTATGAAATGGCTCTCATCGCCTATCCATGAAGGATTCTGGGTAAAATCACCATCCTCAAAAGTCTCAGAAACTTGGGCATGAATTAGGAAGGAAAGCACTAAGAAAACGATTAGTATAAAATGCTTTTTCATTAGGAAAGTTTTATCATTTATTATCGCAATAAATGTACTAATTTTGCATTTAATAAAGAAATAAATATGAGAATAGCAGTAGTAGGCGTTACGGGAATGGTTGGAGGCGTTATCCTCCAAGTACTAAAAGAAAGTGAATTGGTGATCACAGAATTGATCCCTATTGCTTCGGAAAAATCAGCAGGCAAAGAAATCGTTTTTGATGGCCAGACATTCACTGTTTTAACCATAGAAGAAGGCTTAAAGAAAAACCCTCAGATTGCCATCTTTTCAGCTGGTGGTGCTACTTCTAAAAAATGGGCTCCTGTATTTGTCAAACAAAACTGCTATGTGATTGACAATTCTTCTGCTTGGCGCATGGATAAAGAAATCCCTTTGGTGGTTCCTGAAATCAATACCGCCCAACTAACCAAAGAACATAAACTCATTGCCAATCCAAATTGCTCTACCATACAAATGGTATTGGCTTTGGCTCCACTTCACCAAGCCTATCAATTAAATCGTTTAGTGGTTTCTACTTACCAATCGGTTACTGGCTCTGGCGTTGGCGCTGTTCGGCAATTGCAAGATGAAAGAATTTGTCGTCCTGCTCCAGCTAAATTCTATCCTCACCCTATCGATATGAATTTGATTCCTCATGGTGGCGATTTCTTAGAAAACGACTATACCTCTGAGGAAATGAAACTGGTAGATGAAACTAGAAAAATATTAGGTGACGATAGTATTAGAGTAACCGCCACCGTGGTTCGAGTTCCTGTGATGGGTGGGCATAGCGAAAGCATTAATGCTGAATTCCATCAAGACTTTGAGATAAAAGATGCGGTGGAATTGATGCGAAATTATCCTGGAATCACTATTCAAGATACACCTTTAAATAACGACTATCCCATGCCTAAATTTGCTGAAGGGAAGAATGATGTTTTTGTGGGTCGTATTAGAAAAGACGAAAGCCAAGATAAAACCATGAACATGTGGGTGGTTGCCGATAACCTAAGAAAAGGCGCGGCTACCAATGCTGTTCAAATTGCAGAATATATTACCAAAAACTTCGCTATCTAAATCTTGCCCTTGGAACTCATTAAGGACATAAAAAACTTTCCCAAACTTAGCTATCCTGTGGTTAGTATAGGTAGATTCGATGGTGTGCATATTGGTCATCAGAAATTATTGAAGATATGTAAATCTATAGCCACTGAAAAGCAAGGGCAAGTAGTCATTATCACCTTTGACCCAGGACCAGAGGAAGTTCTTTTTGAAAAAAGCAAGGATGAGGTGAAACTACTCAATACCATAGAAGAAAAGGCCAAGTTGCTGGAGTCTTTTGGAGTGGATTATCTGTTAGTCATCCCTTTTACTGAGGCCTTCTCACATACCACTTCCTTTGATTTTGTGAGGAGTATTTTGGTGGAGCAAATTGGAGTAAAAGAAGTGGTGATGGGCTTCGATAATCAATATGGATATGGCCGTGATGGTGATTTTCTCTTGATGAATAAATTTGCCGATAAATATGGTTTCTTAGTGAATGAAGTGCCCATGGAGGATATTCACAAATTGGGCATTAGTTCTGTTAGAATCCGTAAATACCTCACCGAAGGAAATATTCCTGCTGCTAATAAATTCTTGGGCTATAAATATCAAATGTCGGGCTTGGTGGTTCAAGGGAATCAAATTGGTCGTACTTTAGGTTTCCCCACAGCCAATATGGATGTTAAGGATAAGTATCGCCACAAGCTCATGCCGGCTGGTGTTTATGTGGTAGAGATTAAAATAGGCGAAGAGCATTTTTATGGCATGGCCAATATCGGATATCGTCCAACCATTAGATTAGAAAAACATGACCTCAGTTCCGAAGTCAATATCTTTAATTTCAATAGAGATATTTATGGGAAACATATCACCATGTGTTTTTTAGAGAAAATTAGAGAAGAAGAGAAGTTTGATGGCTTAGAAACGCTAAAAAAACAATTGACTTCGGACAAAGAAAAGGCATGCCTGATGATGGAGCGATTTACGGATTGTAAGTAAAGAGTTTGCTTTCCACCCTAAAATCTTGTTAATCTAGCTTTTAAACCTATTAAGCTCTCAATATTTAAGATTCCACGCGAAGAAAACGCAAAGGAAGAACACGCCAAAAGCGCAAATGGATTCACGCCTCGACCACAAGGAGAGGATTAAAGCCCTGAGAAGGGGGAATAAAAACTTCTCAAGCTCTTAGGTTTTCACCCTCTCAACTATTGATTATAATTACTTTAATATATTTTAGGCAATCTAGAATTTCACGCAAAAAAAAACGCAAAGGGAAAACATGCAAAGAACGTAAAGATGATAGGACACGGATGGCACAGTGTCTTAGCGAATTTTTACTGGATAATTATGACGTTCTTGGCTTTCTCCAATTCTAAATTGTGCAGGTTTTTAAACTTAACAAATTATGGAGCATTTTGTGGTTTGTTCTTAGTTATACATTCCTGTTTTTAAGCAAAAAAAAATCAAATGCGAATATTTAGGGCCTCATTTTGTAATCAAATAATTGCAAAAAACAATCAATTTAATCCGGGAAAATAGTATTTTTGACCAAACTCTTTTCATCTAACATTATACTTATAAATTATGAAAAACCGCATTTTAATCATTATTCTCATCTGTGTTTCATTTCTTTCTTTTGGGCAGCAGAATCACTTATCAGTTCATAACAAATTCAGAAAAGTGCAGCACTCTAGCTATTTTGATTATCAGAAAATGTTCTCATCTTTAAAAATGGATCCCGATCAATACTTAACAGCATTTCAAAAGTTAGACTCCCTAAATCTTGAAACATATCTGGGAGAAAACAACTATAATACACTCCAATCAAGACAATGGCAACACAATAATTTAGGACAAATTACTAGCTTTCTATATTATAAGGATATTGCAGACTATGGCATGTATTTGGATTTTAAAATAGATTATACCTATGATAGTAACTTCGATAAATCAACGAAAATATACTATAGAAAAAACATTGAAGATGAACTTTCTGAATACTCTAGAAACCTTTATAATTATGATTCATACCATCAACTAATCGAGGATATATATTCGGTGAGGCTCTTTGATGATGAGGAATTTACAAATCAATCTCAAAAAATATACTCTTGGAATTCAGCAAACCTATTGGAGAGCATTATAATTAACGATTGGGATTCAGACCAAAACAACTGGAACTTTGAAGAACAACAAAACTTCTATTATAGTAATGAAGGATTATTAGACTCTTTATTAATACAATATTGGATTACAGAAGAAAACACCTGGAAGGATTTCTATTTATACAAATATGAACACAATGAGAATCAAGATTTAACAAGCGAAGAGGCTTTTATTCAATACCTTGACATCAATTATTGGGAAAAACGTTATAAAAGAGACTATATTTTTGATGAGGAAGGGAATAATATAGAAAGGTTAACTTTCTCTGTAAAATCAAGTGACGATTCTTGGCTATTGAATGATAAAACAAACTGGTCGTATGATGAATATGGAAATAATATCGAAACCTACAAATATAATTGGGATGAAAATAATGAAATCTGGATGACACTAAGTAAAAACCAAAATCTGTACGACTATAATTTCTCAATAGATGAAGTAATCATTCCATTAGATTATGATCTTTTCACAGATGTATATGAATATCATGAAATATATGATGCACAAAACATTTGGTTAAACACTTTGTTCTTTAAACAAAATGAAGATTCACAAGAATGGGAACATACCGGCAGGACTTCTTTATATTACTCAAGCATTGAGGTATCAAACACCAATAACTTTAAAACAATCCCAGTTACCATTTATCCAAATCCCACAACAGATGCATTATATATCGATTGCGATAAGGAAACCTATACAGAAATCCTCAACCTTAGTGGTAAAAAGATACACTCATCATACCATCAAACCATAGATTGGATAGGCTGACTCATGTTGTGCCACCTATACCGATGTAACTGTGCCACTCA
>NZ_JABKCA010000095.1 GCF_013166655.1 Lentimicrobium sp. L6 | reverse complement strand
TTGAGTGGCACAGTTACATCGGTATAGGTGGCACAACATGAGTCAGCCTATCCATTACAAACAGATTTAAATAAATTCCAACCTTATAACACCAAACAAAAGCAATCATCACAAGCAGAATTAATTTTTCAATTCTATCTATTTCTTGTAGGTGTGTTTTTTCGATATCAAATCCACTAGTTTTCATGGCTTTAAAACAAGTTTCAATTTGCCATCTTTGTTTGTAAAACGCCTGAGCCTGATCAGGTTTGTTAAAAGAGATAATGATTAGAAACTCAGGTTTTCCTTTCTTGTTTTTTAATTTGCATCCCGAAAGATAACATAGTTGGGTCCCAATTCTAATGATTTTTTGATAGTGTATAAACTCATTTATACCAGTCGCATTGAATAGCCATGAAGCCTTTAGCTCTTTGTTTTTATGAGGAATAAAAACCTTAAAGTTGTTTCTAATACGTATGTAATAGGGAATCTTGTTGTCATTAAGAAACGTTATCCACTCATCTCCAACAAACTCTCTATCGGCTAATACCGATTCTATACATTCTCTTCCAAAGAGCTTAACGAATCGCTTAATCAAATCAATACGTTCCTGAGAATTTGAATTTCCTCGTTTCTTTAACATGGTAAACAATAGAGGAAAAGCAACGCCATTGTAGCAAACACCAAGCATAAAGATGTTGATGTCTGTTTTGCCAAACTTCCAATTAGTTCTGTCAATACTAAGACAAAGGCTTTCTTTTTCAGGAAGAAGTTTGAATATTAGCTGTGCAACTAAATTTGAATTCAATGAATATTCAGCAATAAATCTTTGAATACGCCTTAAACTAGATGTTGAATCTGAAACTGAATCAAATGCATTAGCAAGCTTTTCAAAACCTACTGTTTGAACCTTGCACAATGCACAGATAAACATCGAAATGAACTTTATTCGAGCTAAATTGACTTTTCCTTCAAATTGTTTGCCTAGAATTGAAACTAATTCTGTATTTTTATCCTCTACCTTGGTATTCTTTATCATTGCGTTCTGACTTCGTAAATCTTACGCAGAGATACTGAATATCAAGGTTTTAAACTAATTTATAACATCTATTGTTCTGATTTTCAAGGGATTATGTTTTTGTTATGTACTAAGCGAAAATCGAATTGAAAAACTGAAAACAATTGGTTTCCCTTTCGAATCAGACTTTCGTGGAAAAAAGATTATTAATGAAGACGAAGTTATTGAGAAATCGAAGAAACCACAACGAAATACATGGGAACAAAACTATTTAAGATTGCTTGATTACAAAATCAAATACGGCAATTGTAATGTTCCCAAAACTTTTGAAGAAAAATCATTGTCATATTTTGTAACCAGACAAAGGCATAATTTTAAAACTCAAAACCTTACAGAAGAACAAATTAAGAAACTTGAATTACTTGGATTTGAATGGGAAGTTACTCGCCAACCAAATACAATATCTTGGGAATTGAGATTTAATTCATTAAATGATTTTTTTAAGAAACATGGTCATTCTCATTATAAAAAAACGGATGGAGACGAAACGCTTTATCATTGGGTTTTACTTCAACGAATGGATTTTAAAAAAGGGAAACTAAATGAAGAAAAAATTACTCGATTAAACACCTTAAAATTTATCTGGGATGCAAAATCGTTAGCATTTTCTGGTCGCCCAGATGAGGAACGTTGGAGTTTGATGTATGAAAAGCTAAAACAATTCAAAAGCGAAAATGGGCACTGCCTTGTTCCTCAATTATATTCAGAAGATAAATCATTTGGACGTTGGGTTAACGACCAACGAAACAACAAAAAGAAAGGAAGACTTTCAGAAGAAAGGGAAAAGCTACTTCAAGAACTTGATTTTATTTGGGACACAAAAAAATATGAATGGAATCAAAAATTGAAATTACTCAGCGAGTTTCATAATGAATTTGGTCACTTTGAAGTAAAACAAAGCGACAAAGGTTTTGGTGGTTTATATTACTGGTTGTTCAAAATAAGAAAAGAAGGAACGACACCAGAAAGAAGAAAGAAACTTGAAGATATTGGTTACGAATTCATTGAATACAAACCCGAAAACTGGTTTGAAATGTTTTCAAAATTAGCGAAACATAAAGAAACAACTGGTGGATTTGAATTCGAAGAAGAAAGTGAGATTAAAAAATGGTATCAGCACCAAAAGATTTTGATAAAGCGTTCAGAACTACCTAAAAACAAAGTTGATATTCTAGCGGCAATTGGTGTTAATCATCAACCCAAAACTAAAGAGAGAAAACCACGAAAGAAAAATTCTGCAAGCTGGTACGAGATGTTGGAAATGCTTAAAGAATATCATAGAATACATGGCGATTTTATTGTCCCAAAGAAATACCCAATAAATCAAGCTCTTTCAAGTTGGCTCTATTATCAGAAAACCTTGAAACGGACTGACAAATTGGAAGATGAAAAAATCAAAGCATTCGAAGAAATCGGTTTTGAATTTCCAAAACCCTTAGAAAATCAAAAATCATGGGATGAGCGATTTGAAGAACTGCTAGCTTATAAAGATAAACATGGAAATTGCCAAGTTCCAGTAAGATTCAAAGAGAATCAACAACTGGCAACTTGGGTTCGTACCCAAAGAAGATATTACAAAGAAGAAACGATAACCGAAGACAAAAAGAGTAAACTTGAAAATATTGGATTCATTTGGCGTGTGAATAATTAAAGCCCAAAGTGCAATTCTTTAAGTTGGATAATTGCTAATTTAGCGGTATGGATAATACAAACTTGACAAATTCAAACAATCAATTATATGGCAGGATTTCTGAATTACTTGCCAATGCAAAAAAACATGTTGCCACTACAGTTAATCAAACCATTGTAATCACATACTTTGAAGTTGGTAGATTGATTGTTGAAGATGAACAACATGGAGAAGAAAGAGCTGAATACGGAAAATCGATTCTGAAGGAGCTTTCTCAAAGACTTACAAAAGATTTTGGGAAAGGATATTCGGTTTATAACCTTGAGCGAATGAGAAATTTTTATCTCACATACAAGTTTGTAATTTCGGAAGTAGACAAATCCGCATCAGCGTTGCAGAAATCTGAAAATGAAAAATCCGCATCAGTGTTGCGGAAATCTGTAAGCCCTTTTAAATTAAGCTGGTCACATTATTTGCAGCTCATTAAAATTGACAATATCGAGGAACGTAAATTTTATGAAATTGAAGCTTCAAATAACAATTGGTCTGTTCGAGAATTTGAGAGGCAATACGAATCATCCCTATACGAAAGGTTGGTATTAAGCAGGGATAAGAAGGGAGTTAAAGAACTCAGTACAAAAGGTCAAGTTATTACAAAACCAATTGACACAATCAAAGAACCTTATGTCCTCGATTTTTTAGGGCTAAAGGAGCATAATGAGTATAGCGAATCCGATTTAGAAACAGCCATAATCAATAAACTGGAACACTTCCTGAAATAACTGGGCAAAGGATTCTTATTTGTTGGCAGGCAGCAAAGAATAACGGTGGAAGATGAAAATTTCTATGTTGACTTGGTATTCTATAATCGCTTGTTACAATGTTTTGTCGTTATTGACTTAAAGATTGGAAAACTAAAACATCAGGATTTAGGACAGATGCAGATGTATGTTAATTATTACGATGAATTTGTAAAAACAAACGAAGAAAATCCGACTATTGGAATCGTACTTTGCAAACAAAAAAACGAAACATTGGTGCAGATTACCCTGCCAAAAGACAATCAACAAATATTTGCTAGTAAATATCAGACAGTATTGCCAAGTAAAGAAGAATTAAAACAATTAATTGAAGATAGAGATTAAACGACAGACCAAAAGCCATAAACAACACAAGGCTTGCTCGAATATTTTAAAAAAAGCAATGTTCTGTTTTAAGAACATTGCTTTTCAATCCGTGTTAATCTGCGAAAATTAGCGGACAAAAAAATACCTTTTCCTTACTAATTATTCTGCGCACTAGTATCCCCAAATTCCCCATTATCGATAATAGGGTAAGCAATAGCCTCATTGGGAATCACAATTTTCATTTCCAAAGGAAAGCTGATACCCTGTAATTTCAGGCTTTGTATACGATAAAGATAAGCCGCTCCTTGTAATATTTGCATGGCCACATCTGCTGCCTTTCGGTTTTGGTAAGACTCTAAATAAGTACCTTTTACCCAATCGTTAAAGGCGCCCATGGCTGGGCCGCACCATATTTGATAATCCAACTCTCGACCCGGGGTATTGGCATTGGCCCAATTGGAGGACAAGCCTAAATACCAACGGAAGATAAGCGCCATCTTACGATGTGGGTTGTCCTTGGCTCTTTGTATTTGCTCTGGGTCTCTTTTCTCAAAGAAATCGATGCAAGATTGCCAAATCTCTTCCAAAGGTTGCTTGAAAACCTGCTGCTCTAACTTTAAACGCTCGGCAGCTGGGATATCGTCAATAGACTTATACTGCTTATAATATTCGAATAGCTTTTTAGCACGTGGGCCAAATAAGGTTCCAGGTTTTAAAACCTGTAAATCAACACCCATCTCAAACATATCGGAAGCGGGGGCCATCATCACATCGGTAGAACTTACCTTTTCCAATAATTTACGCACATGCTCCGAGGTACCAGACTCTATACAAGCTTGATTAACCGAACCCGTCACCACATAAGCTGCACCCATCATAAAAGCACCTAATGCCGAAGCTGGCGTAGAAATTCCACCTGCTGCGCCCACACGAATCTTTTGTGCAAATTGGGTCTTGGCTTCCATATCATTACGTTGCTTTATAATAATAGGGAGGAGGGATACCAAAGGACGATTATCGGTATGCCCACCAGAATCGCCTTCTACGGTAATATCATCGGCCATGGGCACTTGCTTGGCTAATTCCGCTTGCAAGGGAGTTATCTTTCCTTTTGAGAGCAATGCCTGTACAAAAGATTCCGGAGGAGCCTGCATAAAAGGAGCCGCCACTTCGGTTCTAGAAATTTTGGCTATCACCTTATTCTTAATGTGGATACTGCCATCTTCATTCTGACTTAAACCCGCCACACGGTAATAGACAATATGCTCGGTTAAGGCTAAAAATGCGGAGGCTTCCACAATATGAACGCCATGTTTAATAAATAATTCCACCGCTTTCACTTCCAAGGCCTCCTCATTGGGGCTGTGTATTAGGTTAAAGGCATAAGCCTGCTCAGGCAAGGCAGCCTGTATTTTTTTGATGGCTTCAAATACGCGTTCTGGTACTTGTCCAGCAGCACCATAAGAACCCAATAGATGAGCTTTTCCCATGGCAATCACCAATTCTTCCGATGAGATGCCATTGGCCATGGCACCTGTTTTATAGGCATAGTTTAAGCCATAATCCTGCTTAAAACTTGGGTCACCGAGTTGTTCAGCAGTCATAGGACTGGCTATGGCTAAAACCTGTAATCCTCTACCTTCAGAAACCAGTTCGCCGCCATTACTCACTCCTATGCGGCCTTGGAAATCCTTCATGATATATAAAGGCTTATCAGTGGCCTGTAATTTTTCTTGTATGCTTTTGGTATCAAAAACTATATCGCGTGGCGAGCCCTTCCAGAAGATATTTTGTGGGGTGCCGTGAAAATTCAAATTCATATGTATATCTTTTATTTGCGATGATCTAATTTATTTATTGAGCTATTTCATGCTGTTCTCATCATTCAGTTGTAAGTAAAAACCAATGATTAAAATTTAAAAAAATCCGCGGACAAAATAAATTTACGTTTATCATGATTTTGCTCCTTGCATTTGATTAAGCCTCTTCTATACCGAGGGCCAAATCCGTAATCTGATAAATCCGCATTTTACCATTCCAAACGTAGGCATCCACCACTATGGCTAATTGTGCACCATGTTGTTCCACATTTTTAATATGAATTTCTAAGTGCATTTCCTTTACGGTAGTTAGAATTTGTCCGCGGTATTTCCAAACGGTTTTATGATTAGCCAGCTGTACAAATTTGGGCGATTTAAAATCTTTTCCTAAATCTTGTTGTAAAGCAAATACCTCTATGGCTTGGAAAACAGCTTCCACACCTAAGGAACCGGGCATCACAGGGTCTTGATAAAAGTGACAAGCAAAGAACCACTCATAAGGTTTTATAAATTTGGTAGCATGCACATACCCTTTACCATATTCCCCTTGGTTTTTAGCCACAATTAAATGGTCTAATAGGTTCAATTGATTTTCGGCCAAATGATAATGTGGTTTTCCAACAGGTGCTTTGTATAGCTTCATTTTGCCATACAAGGAATCCAATTTAATTTGTAGATAATCTTGAGGAGTCAAGTTATTGGTTTTATACCAAGCATCCACTTCGGCACCTTTGTCTAAACCAACTTGCGATGCTAAAGCATCAGCTGGGAAGAATCCGAAGGAGGATTTTCCTTTATAGAATACATGTCCATCAATAGAAAGTTCGAAGGTGTAATTTTGTAAGATGGTTCCGCCTAAGGCCATAGAAGAAGTTAAAACGGCATTATTGACAATGGTTTTCCCTCTAAAATCGGTTCCACTTGCTAAGTCAAACATTTCGCCATCACCATCTAAGTTTCTGAAATAGAGGTCATGCTCAGCAAACTCTAAAGTAGAACCCAAATAGGCACCCAATAAACCACAAGGCTGTAGGGCAATCTCCATCAAAACAGAATAAGGCATGGTGTAATTGGAGTTTTGCTCATAATACCAAGGATTAACAGGCACATCATATTCAGCTAAAATGGAGGAGGGTTCATCAAGATGACCACGCGTTCCATCAACTTTTAGTATACGAGAAATAAGCTGTAAATCGGTATTGGGTTGACGAGAAACCTTGCGGCCATCGTAAACGGAGAAGTCAGGACCAAAACACTTGGACAAATCATCTAATGCAAAAGTAGTGATGTCTTTTTCATTCATCAAAGCACCTTCAGAACGCGGAGAAATAGGAATACCTGGGGTTTCTTCTAAATATTTAGGGTTTGATTTTTCACGCAATTGTAAACCAATATTCTCGAAATGTACGGTGACCACACCATTAGAAATAATCTCTAAATCACCCACCACATAAGGATGAGGAATCAAACCAATATCTTTAATCTCTAGTCGATAAACCAGTTTGGTATCTTCAGGTGTGACTTCCTTACGACAGCGCACTTTTTGCGGCATATCGAAAATGGCTTGGTAACGAGCATCTTTAGTCATGCGCTGTAAACCCAAGCGAAGCATAAAGAAACGCAATAAGTTACCACCACCTTCGGCTTGTAAGGAACCCGCCATTACTTCATCATCACGGAAGTGGCAAGGGAAATACCAGTCATTGGCTTTTAAATCTTTCTCAGCTTCAATAAAGCCTAAACCATAAGCGCCACCTTTTAAATCAAGGGTGGTAATGCGGTCTAGCATCAATATCTTTTCTGGAGGCAGACGTAATGAGGAATTGCGACCATTGGCAAAATAAGACTCATTTCCAAAACACTTCTCAATGTCTCCATTGCTCAAATGCATCAGGTCTTCTTTGGAGAAAGTGGTTTTATCAGTATCCAATAATGGAGTGAAATATCTCTTTTTAATTTGGGTTCGGGCTGCTAGTTCCGATTTGCTGTACACCACACCATTTCCGGCAGCCAATTCTTCATCAGAAAAGAAACCCGCACACCCATTGTCCATTTTAAGCACCAAGCGATCCTCCACATAACAACGGTAGCTGAAAAAGAATAGGAGGTTATTACCGCTATTCACAAAGGAATTGATGGAGATATCATAGCGTAGGGTTTGTCCTTCAAAAGGCAAGTCATCCATAAAAGTAAGGGTGCAATCCAATAAACGGTAAATCTGCTTGCCTTTGTTTTGTAAATCGATACCCAGGTAGGAGATAAGCATTAAATCGCACTGTCCTGATTCTACCGATACAGCCCAAGGGATTTGGCGGTCGGTGGTAAACCAGGCATCATAAGGAATATCGTATTCCGTTTGCATGGTCGATGGTTTATACTCGCCCAACTTGGCATTAATACCTGTAACTCTACTCACCAATAGATAAGGGTCCATAGGTAGCATCACACGACGTGGATAAGTATCTATGACAGCATATTCAGGGCCAAAAACATTGGCAATTTTACCGGTAGCAAACTCCACCAAGTCTTCTTGTGAATACACAATCTCTTTACCTTCTAATTGCTCTCCGGATTCGTAATTCTGTAAGCGTAATCCATTTTCACCCAGCCTATTATTAGGTGATGTACTCGGTGTTAATTTTGTATTTACGTTCTCTATGGTTTTTGTATCCATTTCGGGATTTAAGTTTAATGATTTTGAATGATTTGAAATTATTGGTGTAGTGATTGGAGCGGTATCTGATTCGGTATATGAATCCTCTCCAGCTATAACCATTACTGCCTTTTCTTTGATAATGCTTTTCTTAATACTTTTTGTTTTAAGATTCGCAAATAGCTTTTTGCTTTCGCTATTTACTATGACTTGGGCTATGGGCTTTCCACCGGGTATTATCTTTTTCAAGAATTGTTTTTGTGGCTTTCCTTTGGCAGTTTCGGGGTAAAGCATACTTAAATCAAGCGCTACACCATGACTCACCAATTGGGCCATCATCTCACATAATGCTTGAGCATCTGATTTCCCTTTTTGATTAATGCTAACCGATAAATGATCCTGATCTTTTAAAATAGCATTGATCCAACCCGTACAAGTGGCATTAGCCCCGAGCTCTATAAAGATATTGGCTCCTGCATCTGCTACACTTTTTACGTTGGCAGGAAAGTCAACTTCTTGGCAACAAACATTTGTGGAATTCTTGGAAATCACTTCGCTATCGAGCTTCAGTTTCGTCTTTGTGATGCTAGAAAAGAAGTCAATATTGGGTTTGCTCTGCAAAGGAAAATGATGCATGGATAATAGCGCATCGGAATCTTTTTTACAGAAATCGTGATGGATAATATTTTGAAAAGGAATAGGAATTACTTTACATTGAGCCTTTTCAGCAATGGCTAAACAAGTTTTTTTATCGCCCGAAATAATGACCTCGTTCTCAGTATTTACAAAGGTGAGGTAAACATTATCATGTTTCTGAACCATAGGCTCAATTAGTTCCTTCGACGCCAATAATACCAAACTGATCCAGTTTTCTTTGGCCTCCTCTATACTGATACCAAGGTGTTCAGATAAAAGTTCTAAATTACCAGCCACGCGATTTTTAAATACTGGCGATTCCTGAAATTCTTTGGTGCCATCAGGACTCCATATTCCTAAGGAATACCACATGCTGCTGCATTCGCCCATGCTATAACCAAAGGCCATATCGGGTTCTAACTTAAACATAGAACGCATGATATGAGTAAAGGCCGCAGAGTAAAATACCCCAACCGACATCATAGCAATGGCATTGGCATAGATATTTGGACTTTCATTGTTAGTACTCACGTGTTTGGGATACAAATAATCGCTCCAAATAAAACGATCTAAATTGGGTCCTAAATCTTTATATTGCTCATGCAATTGGGGAAACATTTGAAAAAGATCGCTTCCTAAACCTTGGTATGCGGTTGCCGAACCTGGATATACAAAAGCTATTTTTCCTCTTTTACCCAAAGGTTTTGGTGAAAAATAACTACCGCGGGGTGTCTTTAAGGCTTTGCCTGATGAAAATGATTTGGAGATGCTCTTTTGAAAGAATTGAATTTCTTGCTTAAGCTCCTCTGCATTTTTTGCCAGCAGTACCGTACAATAAAGTCCACTATTTTCTTTGAATTTCTCGAAAAATATTTCAGCCATCTCCCCAAATGGAGTGGGGGAGGCGAGGGCAATTTCCAAAGCCGATAGTTGTAAGCTCATCTCTTTTTCTGAACGGGCTTTCAAAGGAAAAATATTTGGGATCACACTTTGTCTGAAAGTAGAATCGGTGTTCAATACTTGATCCGCTTCTGATAAATGGATTTGTAAATCGTCTATACCATTCACCGATGCCTTTCTCTTAGTCTGATGCTCTTGTAAAATCCAAGGGCGAGACTTTTGAGGGAAATAGTAAAGGCTATCTTTAAATGCATTCACATCTTTTGGGGCTTCCCAGTTTGGAATCCCCGGAATAAAACGGTGGTGAACACATAAGCTCGCCTTTATCAAACTGGCCATGCCAGATGCAGCGTAAGTATTTCCAATATTCGCTTTAACGCTACCCAAAGCTACAGCTTGAGTTGGTTTATTCTTTAATAGTGTGGCTTGTTCTTTGCTATCCTGACTTGTAATACCTGTGGCGGCCATCTCCAAATATCCAGCCTCTTTTAATGCTTGGCTTTGGCCTATACCATCGATAATGGCATAAGTTCTGTCATTTTTGGCATCGCTTTGTTTCTTTAATACAATGGCTCCGGCACCTTCACCCACAAGCCATCCATTATCATTGGTGTTGATGGAAATACTTGGCTTAGCAGCGGTATTGATTTGGTCTTTTTGATTACGGAGTATTACATTTTCCAAACCTCCCGAAAAATCAACTGCTCCAACGACCACCGCATCCACTTCACCAAGTGATAACATGTTTTGTGCAATCTCTAAGGCTTTATAAACAGAGTTTTCGCCAGAAGAAACCGTAAAGGCCGAACCGGTGAAATCCCAAAGTGCTGCAATTCTACTGGCCATGATATTGCCCACAAAACTGGTGTGTTGACTGGGTGTTTGATCACCATCACGATAATAAAGGCCGTTCTTACACAGCTGCTCTAATTCCGCTTCTTGTACTTCGTTAAGTTCAATATTGGATTGCTCCAAGGCTTCTTTCAATTGCCAACCCGTATCCCAACGTGCCAAGTAATGATGAATAGATAATTCCGATTCCATGGCAATTAAAACCGCCACATTTTGACTTTCATCTAAGTTGGCATCTTTAATGGCATTGTCGGCTATTTTTAGAATCAGGGCTTGTTGTGGCTCTAAAGTCTCTGCTTCTTTAGGTTGGATTTTATAACGTAATAAGTCAATTTCAAAATCCTCAATATAAGCTCCTTTTGGCGCTTTCCCGTCCTTAAAGCCATACTCTTTTAATAAAGAAGTATTTTCCTCAAATCCCTTCCAACGCTTTTTGGGGAGGGTATTAAAATGTTGTTTTCCTTTGTATATAGTCTCGTAAAAATCATTGAGATTGGTACAATCCCCAAAGTGTGCATCCATTCCAATGATAGACATAGGAACCAAAGATGTTGCTTTTCTAGCCTCTTGTTTGCTTTGATTTTGCTGGTAATTCTTAACCACCATATGGGCATTTGTACCGCCAAAACCAAATGAATTCACGGCTGCTTGTTTTTGCGTATCATCCCATGGTATGGTTTCCAAAACCATATTTTCTTTACCCATCAAGCCATTGTCGGCTCTAAGGGCATTATCCAAATTAATGCTTGGTGGAATCACATTCTTTTGCATGGACATCAAGACCTTGAGTAAACCCGTCATACCAGCTGCTGTCAGTAAGTGGCCCATATTGGATTTCACAGACCCTAAAAGCGGTGTATTCTTTTCTGAGGTAAAATAATTAGAGATAGAATTTAGCTCTGTGACATCCCCCAGAGGAGTTCCTGTGGCGTGACATTCTAAATAGGAAGTGTTCTCAGGAGAAATACTGTTTTTGTCGTAGGCACGTTCGAAGGCTAGTTTCTGACCTTTTGGATTGGGTACCAATAGAAACTTACCACGTCCATCATTGGAAAGTCCAATGCCACCAATCACTCCTAGGATATTGTCTCCATCACGTTCTGCATCTTCCAAACGCTTGAGCACTACCATTCCGGCACCTTCTGAAGATACCAATCCTTCTGATCCTTGATCGAAAGGGGCATACTTTTTATCGGCAGGAGCATAGGCATGGAAAATAGAAAAGCCCATGTGAATAAATAGTTGATCGGAAGCACAAACGGCACCGGCCAACATCATATTTGCTTTGCCAGTGAGTAATTCGTCGCAGGCCAATTTGATGGCATACAAGGAAGTAGCACAAGCTGCATCTATGGAATAATGAGTGGCGCCAAGACCAAGAGCTTCGCTTACCATTTCTGATGGGGTATATTGCAATACCTCATTTTGTGGTTTCTCTCCAGCGTTTTTATGGAGTTTAAAATCTTTGTCTTTTAGTAATTCCTGGACGGCTACTTCAGTGGTATGGGTATATACATCAGATAATAATTGATGTGAGGAGGCTGTTGGAAAAGATAGGTTTCCTAAAATAAGACCGCATTTATCCATGATTTCGGCCTTGTTTAGGTAGCCACTTTCGCGCAGGGCTTCTTTCGCCACATGCAGCGACCATTGATATAATTTGTCTTGCTTGGCCAGAAATTCAGCTGGCAATTTATAATCTGTTGGATCGAAATTGAAATCACGAATAAATCCTCCGCGTAAGGAGTAACAACGATCTACTATTCCTTTTTCGGCTTGAAAGAATGCTTCTGGGTCGGCAGCAAAATCCTCTTTTGTGGCGATACCTGTCAGGTCTTTTTTATGCATCAGATTATTCCAGAACTCATCTTGGGTAGATGATCCTGGAAATAATCCAGACGTTCCTATGATGGCTATTTTTATCATTTATTTTCTTTTTATACCAGTTTAATCACCTCTTAAGAGGATTTAAACTGGTCCTAAATTCTTCCGAAATAATTCGGAACAGGTTTTATAGGGGAATTGATAATAAGAAGATGTAAATCCCATCCTGTATTTTCAAATCCCCCTTTTAATTTATTTTCTACCAAACCAATTGTTTAGATACGGTTACCGCTGCACCATCTGTTTGCATATAAACAGTTCCGTCTTCATCGTAAACCGTACAAAGAGCCACAATTTTAAACTCGCTAGCTTCTTGAATAGTAACGTTTACCATCAACTCTTTTCCAAAAGGAACAGGTTTGTAAAGTGTCGCAGTTTTTGTTTGTAAGGGTAAACTCATAGCGCCATCTTGGTATTTCTGAACCCAAACCACCATGCCTTGATATTGAATATCAGCAAAAAATGTATTGATGGATTGAATGGCAAACTGTCCTTGTTCTGAAAGTGGCACCTCAGGTGCTTTACAGGTGAGTACTATTTGCTTCTCGTTCCAATCGATGATTTTCTCTATGCCTTGGAAATACTTATCGTGGAAAAGGGAACCATCTTTATATAATATAGATCCATCAGTTGCAGGATAATTTCCGCTGATAGTGTGGTTAAACTTGGGAGCTTGAGGTACTTTATCCTTATGCATCAAGGTTACTCCCGTTCTGTAATGATAGGTCGGGAGTTTTTTTCCTTCACTAAGGATAGTCGCTTCAAAAACAATCTTTTCAGCGCTTTTTTCCACTTCTTTGAGTTCAATCACATAATCCTCTGGCTGTTGGCCATCAAATACAATTCCCTTGAATAATTTGGTGTCTGTAATCTGGAAGACCTTAAAGTCAGGATATATACTTTCGCAAGCTTGTGACATCCAACCCACAGCATTAACCACTGGTAAAACCGCGTTTCCTTGTATCACATGGTGCATCAAGAATGGATTATCGGCTAGCTTTAAGTTTCGTTTAATGCGATAGTTGCGTAAATCTCCATTATGGTGGCTTACCGCTTCAGGTAAGGTTCCGCCAATGATGACTTGTGCTTGATGGGCATATTCAGTATTGAACTCATTCACCATCATGGCAGCACCGCCTGTACTGTTCACCAACTTAATGCCGGCCGCTTTAAACATCACCTTTAATTCATCACTCACCATACCGCTGTCCCATGCGCCCCAGTTAATAGCCGACACTTGGGTGTGTGGATGGTTTGTTTTGAAGAGATGAGCTGCTTTACTTAAAATCTCGTTGGCGATGGCATAATCTGATTGTCCTAGGTTTCCATAAAATCCGGCTACCGAAGAGAACATCACCAAGTGGTCTAGTTTATCGATATCCACAACACTGAGCAGACTCAATAAACCATTTAGTTTCACTGAAATCACATTTTCGAAGTCCTCCTCCGTTTTATCTTGAATATACTTATCGGCCAAACGACCCGCTCCATGGATAATTCCTGTAATCTGGCCTAGCTGAGCTGTTATTTTATTTAATTCAGCTTGACTGGCTTTTAAGTTATTGACATCACCTTTTAAATAAACCACTTTTCCACCATGCTTCTCAACTTGAGCAATGGTATGGTCTATTTCCTTTTTAGCAACGATATCTCCAAATATGCTTTGAACAATAGGGAGACTAGGCTTTTTGCTTTTCTCCTTCAGGTCATTCATGATATTTCTTTTCAAAGTACTATCATCAACGCCATTCTTGGCATAATTAGGAATCTCAACATTAAAATTAGAACGTCCCAATAATATGAATTTACATTGGAAGGTTTTAGCCATTTCAATCACGCAATTGGCTGTTACGCCTTTTGCACCACCACTCACTAGAAAAACAGAGTCTTTAGTTATTGTGGTTTTGATTTTTTGTTCTTCGGGAACTGGGTCTGGTATAACACTTGTTGTTTTACGACCTTCTTCAGAATAGGCTACTTCAATAATGGCGCTATTGGCATCATGAAGTTCTGCAATAACTTGGGCACTTATTTTCTCTATTGGCAATTCTGGTTGTATATCAACCGCACGGCATTTTACCGGAGACCATTCTAAGTTTAAGCATTTCACTAAACCAGGTAATCCGCCACCAATAACAGATACATTGCCTCTTTTTCCCAGACCTAATATACCGTCTAAACGGCTCACCGTCACGAAATTTGCTCTTTGGGTCTGACCTAAATCATTTAAGTCTTGCTGTAAGTGTTTGGCTAAAAAGAAAACCGTTTTAACAATGTCCTTATCTGCTTTAAAGTGTTGGGTGAAATTGCCATTTTGGAATTCGAAATGAGGATGGAGATGAATGAAACTTCCTATTTTTCCGTATTTGCTATGGATTTCCTCAATCGCATTTTTAATGGCTTCATCAGTATGAGCAGTCAACGAGAGGGCCCTTGTATCAGGAGTCATTGTGGTGCCAGGTAGATTAAGTACCAATACTTGATGACCTTTGTTTTCTAATTGCTTAACAACTGAGGAGGTCAAGGCAGAACCCTCATTGGTAACTAAGGTCAGGTGGGTATCAGGTAAAGAAAATTCCATAAAGTCAGCTTGCGGCAAATATTTTAAACCAATATTATTGCGCTCCACCTTATGGAATTTACCTGTTGTTATGTATTCGTTATTATCTTGAGCTACAGGCTTAGCAATACTGAGGGGATTTTTTTTTTTAGAAGATGTACTTACGTAATCCACAATCTCTCCCAAAGTACGAAGCTCTGTTAATTCACTGGGGTTGATATCAGACATATCAGGATATTGTTTGGTTAAGGCACCAAATATCTCCACACGTTTGATAGAATCAATACCTAAATCAGCTTCCATATCCATGTTCATCTCCAACATCTCTGCTGGATAACCAGTCTTTTCGCTAACAACTGTCAATAACATTTTTTCAAGTTGTGTATTGTCAACATAGCTATCGTTCTCTTGTACTTCTACTTCAATGGTTGACTGAACAGGAGCTGCAGTTTCGTTGACCAGAGTAGCGGTTGTATTCACTATTTTATTGGCAACTGCTGCATTATTGGCAAGCGTTGCTGCTGTGGTAGGCGTAGCGGCACCTTTTGGCGCCACATAATTAACAATTTCTCCCAAAGTACGAAGCTCTGTTAATTCGCTAGGGTTGATTCCGGCCATGCTAGGATATTGTTTGGTTAAAGCACCAAATATCTCCACACGTTTGATAGAATCAATTCCTAAATCAGCTTCCATATCCATGTTCATCTCTAGCATCTCTGCAGGATAACCTGTTTTTTCGCTCACAACCTCTAAAAGCATCTTTTCAAGTTGAGTGGTATCAGTATTGCTAGCTTGAGGAGTTTCTTCAGTTACTGCTTGAACTGGAGCAGGTGTTTCAATTACCGGAGCAGCTGTTGTATTCACACCTTCAATAGCAACCGCTGTAGCACCTTTAGGTGCCACATAACTCACGATTTCTCCCAAAGTACGAAGCTCTGTTAATTCGCTAGGGTTGATTCCGGCCATGC
>NZ_JABKCA010000094.1 GCF_013166655.1 Lentimicrobium sp. L6 | reverse complement strand
TATCACCATTAACAACTGAATTTCAGATAGTTAAAAACCGAACTCAGGTTATTAGGAAGTTGGGGTTTTTCCTTGATCGGAATTAATTTTGGAAATGGTTTGTTAGGAACATTAATTGCTGCAACGGCAGGCGCAGTAATTATTATTTTTGTAGTGAATTTCTTTAAAAAATAGGGCCTCCATAAAAAAGGAAAGCCAGCCCTTTTACCGAGCTAGCTCTCCATCCATCATGAAATTAACCTACTCAATTATCACCTTTTTAGTGATGACAATCTCATTTGTATTTAGTATCAATAAATAAATTCCTTTTCTATACTTAGAAACATCCAATTTAAACTCTTCTGTTCCGACTTGGAAAGTATTCAATAGCTCACCAGTCATATCATATAGTGCAATAGACCGAATTTCTTTGTCAAGTTTTATATTCATAAAATCAGAGCTAGGATTTGGATATAGCAATAGTTTTTGATTATTCATATTTACAAGCCCATCAATTACTAAATTCACTTCTATGTCTACATCTTCTCCATCAACTATAACTTGGTCATCAAAGGCTTCAAAGCCATTTAAACTTATTGAGTAATCATAGGTACCATCCTCGTAATTTTCAAATGTGGTTTGGCCTGAAGCATTTGTGGTTTGTGTTTCTCCATCGATGGTGATTTCAGCTCCTCCAAGGGGTATGGAACCATCTAATACTGTATAGCTTATGCTATAATGAGAAACAAAAGCCGTCATTTCTACAACTTCGAATATATCATCATCAATAACAGTAATCGATCCACTAGCTGACTCGTAACCATCTTTTGTAGTAGTAAACTCGTAAATACCAGGTGTCACATCTTGATAATTGATAAAGCCCAAGTCATCAGTAGTTAATATTCCATAAGACTCTAAATTTACCTCAGCACCTTCAATAGCGTTTGATTCCTGATCAATAACATTAAACGCTACTTCATAAGTTTCTGTTCCCTCTTTATAATTGATTTTAATATTATCAAAGCTACAGTTACCCTCTAAGGAGTTATGTTTCCATGCAAAGAAAATATCTGTGTCTTCTGTTGGGAGATCCTCCAATAGAAGTTCATATGTCTCCCATTCTGTTGTTGGAATAATAGTCATAATATCAACAAATGATTCTGGATCTGTTGGATCCGACATGATTCCAAAAACCATTTCCATTGGAAAACCACTATCTTCACCTATATCAAAAAATATCTTTTCTCCAGGGGTAATGTTAATCTGTTCAGTTGCCATAATCATTGGTGATAAATCATCACTTTGTCTAAAAAAGAGAATTCTACCATCATAATGATAAATATAATTACCACCCGTTTCATTGATAACAGTATAACTATCAGGGATATCGGTTGTGAAATCTTCATAGTAGTAATAACCCGGATCAGCCATAATTATAACTTCTATAACGTCTTGATCAACTACATCAATAGTTCCTTCAGCTGGAATAAGACCAGATGCAACAATTTCATAATCATAAGAACCAGGTAAAACAGCTTCGTACATAATCTGACCTGAAGCATCAGTAAATTTCACCCCACCATATTCTAAAAATAGTTCGGCACCTTCAACTGGAGTATTATTGGCATCTACTACATTTATTGTAATAGTATAATCTGTCATACTACTCACTACTGGAACTTGTTTTGATTGAACCAAACTTTTATCGCTGTCGTCCTGAACAAATACAATCACGTGTAAGTCGTTTTGAGTTTCCATATTAGTAGAACTCATATCATAAGAAAAATTTAAAGTTTCGGTATCGCCATTGCTTAATGCAGGCAGAGTAGTACCAGAGGCATCAGGAAACATTTTCATCATTACATGTGTAAATTCTAACTCACCATTGCTTCCTGTATTTTCAAATGTTCTACCTTCAACTACAACAACTTGTGCTTTAAGACCTGCAGGATAGTCGGCAAGAGCATTTAAATCAACTGCTATTGTGATATTATTATCAGGGTCTATTTCTGCAGTAGATACTTCTATATCTAAATAAGTAGTTTGACCCTGATAACTATCATATACTTCCTGAGTACACTCATTTGGATGCATTTGATCTGAATTTACATACAAAGAAGGAACAGATGAGACACCATAATAGGATGTTCTAGCTCCAACTTCCGCAGTATAATATGGGTCTCCAGCTCCAGGAAAGTTTGTTTGATACTTAATAACACTATATGTACCAGGGTTATCTTCTAAGAGGGCATCGAAAATAGGGTTGGCATAAGCACAAGGAGGGCAAGTAGAGCTAGTAAATAGTTCAAAAAGCGGTATTAATGGAACTTCATCATTTACATTTTTATTGCTTTGAGCGAATAAACCAAGGCTTATAAAAAGTGCTAAAGTCGTTTGTAACAAGTGTAAAGTAAATTTTTTCATAGTGAATTATTTTTTATTGTTGTTTTTGTTATTTGATGGCTTTAGAATTTGCAATTGTTCCATCATCTTTTTCAAGACTTCATTTTGATTTTTCTTTTTCTCAATGAAAAGTTTTAATTCATCGGAATTCTCTTGTTTTAAGACATTTTCATCTTTTTCCATCGGCAATATTTTTTCGAAGCAAAGATGAAGTTCAGAAGGACAAAAGACAAAAAAACAACCTATACAAATCCTTAGATGGATGTGAATGTGACCTATACAAATCCTTAACAAAAACAATAACTATTTGATTAACTATAGAATAAAAAAACAGAAGAGGCTAAATTTAAAACTTAGAGAGAAATGAAGAAAGGTTCTCTTTGGTATTGGTAATTCCTAGTTTTTTGCGTAGACGAGAACGTGCTATCTCAAGTGAGGAGGTTCTTTGTCCGGTTAATTCTGATATTTCTTTGGTGGTCATATTGAGTCGGAGGAAGGCACACAAACGTTGTTCACTAGAACTCAACTCGGGAAATTCTTGCAATAAGTTTTCGTAGAAACTTGTATGAACTTGTTGGAAGCGAACTTCAAATTCTTCCCAAATTTCTTTATTCGTGGATTGTTCTAATTCACTTGCAATTCTTTGAATGGCTAGCTTAGTATCATCTTTTACAGCATCGTCTCTCACCTTCATCAACTTAGTGGCCAGTTCTGATAAGACTTCATTCTTGCGCATCAGGCCCATCACATTAGAGGTTAACTCTTTGTTTTTCGATTCCAGTTTACCTTCTAACTCTTTCCTTTTTATAATGGCGTTTTTGGCTTTTAAGCGATGGCGAGCCACCAAAATGAGAATGATAAAAACAAAGAACGATACGATTATAACAGCTGTAATGATATATTGAAATTGGATTCTTTCCCTTTCAATTTCTCGCAGCTGTTCTTGCTTTTCAAATTCAGAAAGTAATTCCAACTGTAATAGGCGGTTCATGCTTTTTTCCAAATCCAGACTATCTTTCAACTGATACTGAATCTGGCTATACTTATAAGCACTATCTATATTCCCTAGGCCTTTATAAACATAGTGCAATCGCATGGCCGATACATAAATGGACTTTTTTAAGTGGTTTTCCTTGCCAAGTTGATAGGCCTTTTTAGCAAAAACCAAACTTTTATCTAGGTCTTCAAGTTCCTCATAATATTTAGAATATTGAGTGTTAATGGCACATCGCTTTGGAACATGATTGATTTCAACAAAAAGAGCCTCTGCCTTGTTATAATAATAGAATGCAGTGTCATAGGATTCTTTCTCTCGGTTAGTAATAGCTAGGTTAAGGTAATTTATTCCTTCCCAAAGCTTTCTTCCTGATTTTTTATTAATGACAATGGCTTTACGAATGTAATCTTCAAAATTATCGAACTCACCCATATTCCCATAATCTGCTGCCACATTATTCAATCCTCTAGCAATACCAATGATATCGTTTATCTCACGAGAAATATCTAATGATTGTTGATTATATTCCAATGACTTCTGCCACTTTTCTTGTTCAAAATAAATATTCCCAACGCGATATAAAGCTTTACTAATTCCTTTTTTATCTTCTAATTCTTCGAAAAGCTTCAAGGCTTCAAAACTCATTTCAGAACTTTTATCATAATCGCCAAGATCAGAGTATGTCTGGCTGATTACTATTAAGGCATCGGCATATTCCTTTTTCAATCCAAGCTTATTTGACTCTATTTTTACTTGATTAGCATAATACAAAGCCAATTTAAAATCCGACTGCTGCCAATAGATATGTGCCAGCTTATTCATGGCTCCTAATTTGCCTTTTTCATCATTATTCTTCACCGCTAATTCAAGAGCACATTCACCATAACCCAAACATAATTCTGGATTACTGGTGTAGAGACTGTCGATGATATGAAATAGGCTATTTAACTTTTCTTGAGGAGATAAGTACTGTAAACTAGTTTGTTTTAAGCTATCGCATACACTTTGACTCTGAGCAATAGAAATGGATGTCCCAAGCAGTAAGAATGAAATAATGAGTATGTGCCGTTTAATCTTCAATTGTTTCTATTATTTGTACAAATGTAATTATTTCTTAAAACTAAGATGCATTTGTAAGGATTCAAAACTCAAACTACTAATAAAGAAACAAACGAAATGAAAACAATCGTCGCTATCATATTAATTATAATCAGCTTTAATATATCTCAAGGCCAAACCACAAAATCAGTTGAGGAGGCCAAGGGATTAGCTATAGGTGAAATGGCTCCAAACTTTTCTGCTTTAAATGCCAATAATGAAACCATTATCTTAAAAGAAGCATTACAATATGGCCCAGTGGTTTTAGTATTCTATCGTGGCTTTTGGTGCCCGGTATGTAATACTCATTTGGCAACTCTTCAGGATAGTCTTCAGATGATAGAAGCAACAGAAGCAAGCATCATTGCTATATCACCAGAAAAACCAGAGTATTTAGAAAAAATGTCGGAGAAATCAGGTGCACAATTCACCCTCCTCTACGATGAGAATTATCGAATCGCCACCGCTTTCGATGTCAATTACAAACCAAAGAGCAGCCAATTAATGACTTATAATATAGCTTTGGGTGCTAAAATTAAAAAATCACATAGCAGTGATGCTCAAAATCTACCCATCCCCGCTACCTTCATCATCAATAAAGACGGTGAAATTATTTGGCGACAATTCGACCCCAATTATAAATCTCGCTCTTCAGTAAAAGAAATAATAGAAAACCTTCAAAAACTATAATGATGAAAACAAATATCAGCAGTCGTTTCCGACTTAAAACCAAAAGCATATTCACCTTATTATTAATGGTGTTTTCTACCATCGTCTTTGCACAAGAAACAAACCCCGACAAAGGAATTCAATTTAATGAAGACTCCTGGGAAGAAATTCTACAATTAGCAAAAGAAGAAAACAAACCTATCTTCCTCGATGTTTATGCCTCTTGGTGTGGACCTTGTAAAGCATTAAAACACCGAACCTTTCCTGATGCAAAAGCTGGAGAATATTTCAATAAAAACTATATCAATGTGACCTTAGATGCAGAAAAAGGAGAGGGAATTAATATTGCTCGTCAGCTTCAAGTTGATGCTTATCCTTCCTTATATATTCTTAACACAGAAGGTGAAGCAATCCTCCTATCGCAAGGGTTTCATAGTCCAGAAGAACTCGTTGAACTAGGAAAACAAGGAGTTACTGAATTGGAAAAAATGAATTGATTCTAGGCTAAACAAATTAAACGTTTTCTCCTTCAGTTATGCAATACGTCATTCCACGCAAAGAAAACGCAAAGGAAATCGCGAAGTGCGCCAAAGGCAGGGATGTCATCTCTTGAAGCGATGACATCCCTGCCCGAAAACAAAAACTATTAAACTTTGATTTATTAAAAAACTCCTTACCCCCAATACTCAAGATAAATTCCTAATTTTAACATCTACCAAAAATTAAAGTATGAACATCAGAGAAATTTCCACAAATGAATTAAAAGACTTTATAGATAATAATAAAGGATGGCTTATTGATGCGCGGCCAACAGAAGCCTATAATGGCTGGGCTCTACAAGGAGAAAAACGAGGAGGTCATATCAGAAGTGCCAAATGCTTGCCACTAAAATGGACCAAATACATGGATTGGATAGAGATTATTCGTTCCAAAGGTATACTTCCCGATCAAGAAATAGTGATTTATAGTTATACGAGTGATGAAGCTAAAAAACTGGCTCAGGTCTTCAAAAAAGCAGGATACGAAAAACTGGCCATCTACCCTCATTTTTTAAGCGAATGGGTCAAAAATGAAGAGCTTGAAATGGATCGCTTGGCTCGTTTCAATCACTTGGTTTATCCAGACTGGGTTCAAGCTTTAATTAAAGGCGAGAAACCTGAACACTATCATAATGATAAATTCGTGATTTGTCACTCCCATTATCGCAACCGTGATGCTTATTTAAGCGGCCATATCCCTGGTGCCATAGATTTGGACACCCTGGCTTTAGAAGCACCAGAGACTTGGAACCGACGTTCTCCTGAAGAATTAAAAGAAGCTTTGGAGGCGCATGGTATCACCAGTAATACCACAGTAGTGTTATATGGGAAATTCATGGATCCTGACAATGATGATGATTTCCCTGGAAGTGCTGCTGGTCACATTGGCGCCATTAGAAATGCCTTTATTATGATGTATGCTGGAGTAAAAGATGTACGGGTTTTAAATGGAGGATTTCAATCGTGGAGAGATGCTGGATTTGAAATTAGCAAAGAAGATGTTGCTAAAGTTAGAGTGAATGATTTTGGGGTTCAGATTCCATCTAAACCAGAATTGGCTGTTGATGTTCCACAAGCCAAAGAAATGATAGCAGCAAAAGATGCAGACATTATTTGTACAAGAAGTTGGCCAGAATATATCGGTGAGGTGAGTGGCTATAATTATATTGAGAAAAAAGGTAGAATCCCGGGGGCTATTTTTGGCAATTGTGGTACCGATGCCTACCATATGGAGAATTATAGAAACCTAGACCATACAGTTAGAGAATTTCATGAAACCAAAGCCATTTGGGATGAAATAGAAGTGACAGGTGATAAACATCTGGCTTTTTATTGCGGTACTGGTTGGCGTGGTAGTGAAGCCTTTTATAATGCATGGCTGATGGGTTTTCCAAGAGTTTCGGTATTTGACGGAGGATGGTTTGAGTGGAGTAACGATCCTGAAAACCCTTTTGAGACAGGAATACCAGACTAGTGTATTTTCTTTAAATGCTAAAGAGAAAACAAATGGAAACCACAAAAACGAATACTTTGGAACAACTTATACTAAACGCATTTGCAAAAGATTGTTTGGATGGATTATCTGCTGATAAAAAATATTTATCCTCTAAATATTTTTACGATCACTGGGGAAGTAAAATCTTTCAAGACATCATGCGCATGCCCGAATACTATTTGACCGACTGTGAATTAGAAATTTTCGAAAAACAAAAGGAAGATATTTATCAGGCTTTCTCCTCCCACACGTCCAGCTTTGAACTCGTTGAACTCGGTGCCGGAGACGGATTAAAAACCAAAATCCTCCTCAATCATTTTCTAAACAAAGAAATAGACTTTGAATATGCACCCATCGATATTTCAGAATCTGCAGTGAATCAATTATTAGTGGATTTGGAACAAGAATTCCCTAAACTAAAAACCAGAGGATTAATAGGAGATTATTTCCATCTTTTAGAGGAGCTTAACCATCAGGACCTTCCCAAGGTTTTATTATTTCTAGGTAGTAATATTGGTAATTTTAATAGAGGAAAGGCAGTGAGTTTCTTGAGTAAATTGAGAGAACAAATGAAGGATCACGATCAGCTTTTTATTGGTTTCGATTTAAAAAAAGACCCTCAAATCATCCTCAATGCTTATAGCGATCCCCATGGCCTTACTGCAGCTTTCAATCTGAATCTATTAAGTAGAATGAATAGAGAATTAGAGGCTAATTTCGATATTTCAGCTTTCAAACATCTAGAAACCTACGATGAAGAAAGTGGTGCTACCAAAAGTTTCTTGATTAGCCAAAAGAAACAAATGGTTTATCTATTAAAGTTAGAAGAACAAGTTTCTTTCGAAAAAGGAGAAAGTATTTTTATGGAAATATCCCAGAAATACGATGAGGCCATGATTAATGATTTAGCAAATTCTTCAGGTTTTAAAGTAAGCCATAGCTTTTACGATAGCCGCCATTACTACCTAAACTCGCTTTGGGAATTAAATGAATAAAACTGTTGTGTAATTCTTAAGGCTTTGATTATTAAGAATCTATTTCTGAAACATCGCTTTTTTTGAAGAATATTATAATTTATTGAATGATTTCTTTTTTGATTCCTCTATAGAAGTAGACGCTTAAAAACATAACTGATGGTGTAGTATTGATAAATAGGTATATATAGGTGCTAAATTTCACCTCAAAATGAAAAGCAATTATTTCATAATTTGAATCACTCCTAATGTTTTGTTAATATAGATTGTAAGTTATAGTGTCTAAGAACGACTACATTAAACAATTCTGTTGCAATTTATTTCTGTAAACCACAAATATTTTGCACCTTCAAAAACACAAAATTATGAAAGCAATTTGGAATGATAGAATAATCGCCGAAAGTGATGAAACAATTAATGTAGAAGGAAATCAATATTTCCCTCGAGAATCTGTAAATACAGAGTTTCTTAAGAATAGCAAAACCCATACTGTATGCCACTGGAAAGGCTCAGCAACCTATTATGATGTGATAGTGAACGGCGAAGTGAACAAAGATGCAGCATGGTATTACCCAAGTCCATCATCACTAGCCGATAAGACAAAAAACTATGTTGCTTTTTGGAGAGGTGTTAAGATAGAAAAATAAAGGAAAGTATTGTCTTAATTCATTTATTAATCCTATTTTTGCAGAACAACCATCAGAACAAAATACTCCCACGATTACTAAGAGAATGAGCTAGAGTATTTTTTATTAAAAAATTAAGAAGGGATAAGCATGCAATGGAAAGCCATTAGCTCTAAGTACGAGCAACACACCAAAATGGGTTTGGTAATACAACATCAAGTCATTCAGTTTTTAGCCATGGTTGGGAAATATCTCACCACAGAAAAGGCGGATGACAGTCATACAAATATTATTTTTGATACCGACAGAAGCTGGTTTATTGGTAAGACTTTATCCAATGGACACTTCTTAGCTATTGATGCCATTGAGTTAGATATGATGATATTAAATTCCAAATCAGAAATTCTTAATAAATTTGCATTAGAAGGAAAAACTAAAGCCAAAATATTCAAATGGATGAAAACCATGTTGTTTGGTGTAGGTATCAATGCGGATCATATGAAGATGGAGATGCATTATCAACTGGAGGAACATCCTTTAGATCGAGGTGCTTTTGTGACCTTTGATGATATAGATGGCTTTGAGGAAAATGTCATATTAAGACATAATGCTGAATTAGTTTTAAAAGAAGTTTTAGAACAAATGAGACAGAAAGTAGATATTAGAATTTGGCCTCATCATTTTGATACAAGAGCATTAATTCCTATTGAATATGGAAAAGATGGCGAGCTATTGAAGTATATTGGTATTGGTTTGGCTATTCCAGATGATATGATTGATGTTCCTTATTTCTACCTTAGCTTTTGGTCGAAAGAGAAAATTGAAGACCTAGAAAATCCTGAGGAACTGCTTGCCGGGAAATGGATGACTCCTAAATGGAATGGTGCTGTTTTAACACAGAACGATATTTTGAAGGTACAATCATCACAAATTCAACACCAAATGGTAATGGATTTTTATCGTTCTGGATTAAATGTTTTGAAAGCCTATTTTCCATACTAATCGCAACAATAGATTTAAAAATATGAGCATGGTATTAGACCATGCTTTTTTTATTCCACAAAAAATTCAGCAGCAATACCATCAGCAAAGAACTTGCCTTTTTTGGTGAGTTTAAAAACACCATATTGCTCTTGAAGCCATTCTTGCTGGATTATACCTTGTGCTTTGAGTTGAAATAAGTCATACCACTCTTTTGGGAATTCTTTTGGGGAAGCATCTAAATTGACACCCCATTTGGTTCTTAAACCAGTCATCACCCATTCGTTCCATTGGTTACTTAGGCTTAACTGTTCTTCATCAAAAGAGACGCCTTCGTTTTCCGATGATTTGATATAATCGCTCAGGTGGGCTTTATTCCAGCGGCGGCTTGTTCCATTATAGCTATGTGCCGAAGGACCTAAGCCTATATAGGGTACACCTTGCCAATAACTGGTATTATGTTGGGCATATTTACCATCTTTAGCATAATTAGAAATCTCATATTGCTCCATGGAAACCTGAGGAAGGAAATTTTGAAGCATTTCGTATTGTTGAATGGCTTTTTCGTCGTTGGGAGCTTGTAGTTTGCCTTTTTTAACCAATACATCGTAAGCTGTTTGCGGCTCTTGAGTCAAGGAGTAAGCAGAGAGATGAGTAGGCTGCAGTTGTTGGAGTATATTAAGGTTTTCCTCCCAAGACTCTATGGTACTTGCCGGAATTCCATAAATCAAATCTAAGCTCAAGTTATTGAAACCATTGTCTTGCGCCAGTTTTACACTCTCAATGGCTTCTCGTCCACTGTGAACTCTATTTACTGATATCAACTCCTCATCGAAGAAGCTCTGCACTCCAATACTCAGCCGGTTGATGCATGTGCTTTTTAATGACTTTAAATACTCAGCCGATAAATCATCGGGATTAGCCTCTAATGTAATTTCAGCAGAAGAATTGATATCAAAAACCTCCTCTAATTTTTCAAATATTCGGTTTAAATCCGAAGCCGAATATAATGAAGGAGTTCCTCCTCCAAGATAAATACTATTTATTTTTGGGGAGGGTAAATAGTTTCTTCTCTGCTCAATTTCAAGCAATAGCGATTCCAGAAACTCTGGACGATAGCGAGTGGTTGCCAATGAAAAGAAATTACAATAGTGACATTTCTTTTTGCAAAAGGGGATATGTATATAAATTCCAGCCATAATATTTTGCAATGATAAGCAATTGGAGCATTTAATTGGGCTTTGAGTTTTTTGTTTGCATTTTTTTGGGAGGGCGTTTTTTTAGGTCCACACTCAGCCGCCTTGCCTTTTTGTTTTATTCCTTAGGTTTTCCAGACGGCCGCTATAATCCTCGTGCATATATTTACCACGGGTTAAAAACCCATGGTGAATTATATTTGACTCTTTTAGAGTTCATTGGGATAACGGATAATTTCTACTCAGCTCATTTTTTTAACTTATAGCCTGATATAATTCTGAATATTCGTATTTTACATAAGCTGAATCTTTTGACTTTCAGATAATAAATATCAGAATTTTGTTTCTTCTAAATTGGCAATAATTAAATCTCAAATTATAGAATACAAGAGATATTCAAGACAATTAACCAAGGCTTCTATTAAAATTACCACATGGTTTTAACCCGTGGTAATTGAATCCCCCCATTTTCCTCAAGTCGGCCAGATCATTTTAATTCGGAGAATTATCTTAATGCCGACTTATAGCTCAGCATTTCATATTAAAAACCCATGGTCATGTATATTTGACTCCCTTGGAGTCAATTGAGATGGCATATATTCATAAAAACGCCCCTTAATCACTCAAACCCACCACATCCACCTCACAATTAAAAAACAAAAACTTATTCTTCTGATAAAAAGACATTAAAAAATACTGCTATAGGAATCATAAAATGAGAAAGTTATAAAAAAGTGTTCACAGGCGTACATATTATCTGTGTTAATAATGCTCTAAATAGCTCATTTAGTGGACTAAAAGTGTGGATTTTATCAAAATTATTGTTTACTTTGCGCCCTAGAAATTTTAATAAAATCAAATAATAATGAGAAAATTAATCATTTTAACTTTTGCTCTTGTTCTTGCATTGCAGCCTGCATTGAAAGCTGATGAGGGTATGTGGGTTCCAATGTTCCTCAAGCAGTTGAACATTAAGGACATGAAAAAGCAAGGCTTTAAACTTTCAGCCGAAGATGTTTATAGCGTTAATAAATCAAGCTTAAAAGATGCCATCATCATTTTCGGTGGCGGATGTACTGGTGAAATCGTTTCTCCTGAAGGTCTTATTTTCACCAACCACCACTGTGGATATGGTTCGATTCAACAAGTAAGTACTATTGAGCACGATTATTTAACTGATGGTTTTTGGTCGAAAAGCAAAGACGAAGAAATTCCTATTGAGGGTTTAACTGTGAAGTTCTTAGTTCGTATGGACGATGTAACTGCTAAAATGTTAGATGGTGTTTCAGATACCATGACAGAAGGACAAAGAAGTGAAGTTTTAGCTAAAAATGAGGAGGCTTTAATTGAAGAAGCTACTAAAGATAACCATTATAAAGCTATCGTTGAAAGCTACTTTGCAGGTAATGAATTTTATTTAGTGATTTACGAAGTATTTACTGATGTTCGTTTGGTAGGAACTCCTCCAGAAGCCGTTGGTAAATATGGTGCTGATACTGATAACTGGATGTGGCCTCGCCATACTGGTGACTTCTCTGTTTTCCGTGTTTATATGGGAAAAGATGGTAAGCCAGCTGAATATTCTAAAGATAACCTTCCATACAAAAGCAAGCATTACCTTCCTGTTTCTATTAAAGATAGAAAACCAGGTGACTTCGCTTTCATCATGGGAAACCCAGGTTCTACTGATAGATATTTAACTTCTTATGGTATCGACCAAGCTATCACCGAAAGCAACCCTGCTGTTGTAAAGATCAGAACAGCCAAGTTAGACGTGATGAGAGAATTCATGAGCACTGATCCAAAAGTTCGTTTACAATACTCTTCCAAATTTGCTCGCACCGCTAACTATTGGAAATATTTCCAAGGTCAAACTAAAGCTTTAAAGCAATTAAAAGTTGCTGATGAGAAAAGAGGAATCGAAGACAGTTTCCAAGCTTGGGCTGATGCTAATGAAGATCGTAAAGCTAAATATGGTGAAGTGGTAAATATGTTTGATGAGGCTTACACTGCATCAGGAGATTACAACTTAAGCAACTGGTATTTTAGAGAAGCTTTCTATAGTGGTTCTGAGCTATTACGTTATGCTGCCTCTTTTAAAAAATTAGGAAAACTATTAAGTGCTGATACTGTAGATCAAGAAAAAGTAGATGCTGCTATCGAAAAGCTAAGAACTGGAAAAGATGATCATTTCAAAGATTATTATAAGCCATTAGACGAGAAGTTATTCTCTGAAACTATGAAGTTATACTTCTGGGATATTGCACCAGAACAACAACCTACTGTTCTTGTTGAGAATGCTAAGAAATACCAAGGTAACTTTATAGCTTGGGCTGGTGACCTTTTCAGAGCTACACATTTTGCTGATGCAGCAAGCGTTGAAGCGCTATTAGACAATCCTACAGCTGATGCGATTAATAATGACCCTGCTATTCAAATTTGGAATGGTTTCTTTGAGACTTATATGTCTATCAAGCCAATGGCTATGCCTGTTGCTGATAAAATGGCTAAAGCAAACCGTTTATTCGTTGCTGGTTTAAGAGAACAAAATCCAAATACAAAATATTATCCTGATGCTAACTTCACCATGCGTTTAACTTATGGTACTGTAGGTGGATATAGCCCAGCTGACGCTGAGGAGTTCAAATATTATACTACTACTGATGGTATTCTTCAAAAAGAAGATCCTACAAATCCTGAATTCGTAGTTCCAGCTAAACTAAAAGAATTGATTTTAGCTAAAGACTTTGGTCCTTATGCCAATAAAAAAGGTGAGATGCCAGTTGCTTTCTTAAGTAATAATGACATTACAGGTGGTAACTCAGGAAGTCCAATTATGGATGCTCATGGTAACTTAATCGGATTAGCTTTCGATGGTAACTGGGAAGCCATGAGTGGTGATATTGCTTTCGATCCTAAATTGCAAAGAACTATCAACGTAGATGCTCGTTATGTATTATTCATCATCGACAAATTAGGTGGTGCACAAAACATTATCGACGAGTTGACTATCGTGAAATAATCGAGATCAAAAACATAATATATATATATATGTGGGAGCGACCTATTTGGGTCGCTCTTTTTTTATACTATATTTTCATTGTTATACGGTAACTGATAATTTCTATATTTGGGATGAGTTAAGTAAACACAGAAAAGTATTGAGAAAAAGGCTTTGGGAGGAATTGAACCAAAGCCTCATTTCGATATTAAATAGGTATAAAACACTTGGAGCAAATATAATTTGACATTATAATAATATTCAAAAGTATTCTACAGATGAGGAGTGGTCATGAAATTATTAATATGAGAAATGCTATTATTCTATTCATACTCACCTTTTACACAGGTGTCTTATGGGCTCAGAAAGAAGAGTCAGAAAACTCTGTAGAAGTGATGGTTTCTTTTAATAGAACCAACCTTAAAGATCAGAATACTGAGAATGGCAATGGTTTTGGATTGGGACTTTACCAGACGTTTCTTATGTCCAAAAAGGTGAAGCTTATATTTGGCCTAGAGTATAATAAAACCACTCAAACAAAAAATAGAATGTATGGTGGACATTATGCACATACAACAGATATAAAGTATAGTTTTAACTGGTTTTCTATTCCTTTGAATGCAAGAGTTTATTTTGGTGAAAGATTTAAGTTCTTCATAGAGTCAGGAGCTTTTGTAGACATTCCGCTCTCTGCGAGAAAAAAAGGAACATCACATTCTTGTTTACCTAATGAGGAAGGACATCCGGAATATAAAACAAATGACTTTGATGAAAAAGCCAGCCAGATACGTACTAACCTTGGCCTTAGTGTGGGTTTAGGTTTCATGATTCCCATATCGAATACTACTTTAATTATAAAGTCAGACTATAGGTATGGGTTAAGGCCTATTCATGAATATTATGATAAAATTACCAATAAGTATTATAGAATTAGTGTTGGAATGAAAATATAAATCGATAGTATTGGCACTAAAATAGTGCTATCAAATGTTACAAAACAAAAACAACAAATGACAAATGACCAAAAACGATATATTAAGACGAATCCGCTATCTGTTTAACTATAGCGATGCTAAAATGGTTGATATTTTTAAACAAGCTGATTATCAAGTAGAGGAGGCTGATGTAATAGATTGGCTAAGAAAAACGGAGGATCCTTTTTTGATAGAGATTTCAGATAAGGAACTGGCTATTTTCCTGAATGGATTAATAGTAGAGAAGCGCGGGAAACGAGAAGGACCAGCGCCGGATCCCGAGAAGCATTTAAATAATAATATCATCCTCAGGAAATTAAAAATTGCCTTGGATTTAAAGGCTGAAGATATCATTACCCTCTTTGCTTCCATTGATATAAAAGTGGGAAAACCAGAATTGAGTGCCTTTTTCCGCAAACCCAATCATAAATCATATCGACCAGTGTTAGATCAGTATCTGAGGAATTTCTTAAATGCCTTGCAAAAGAAATCTGTTGATCAAAAATAATCAATGGACAAGAACAAAACATACATCAAAATCTCCATTGGAATTCTGTTTGGTGCATTGTTTCCAATAGGGATATATAATTTGATATTTAAGCTTTTAGAGAGGCTTCTTTTTTATATAGATTTAAATATACTCTTCGCAAGTGGTATAGCTTCTTTTGTTGCGGCAGCAGTAGCTGTATATATTTTTAGTAGAACGATGAATTATTTATTACAGTTTGATTATTCTAAAGCTCCACAGGTAAAAAGGTTATTTTTCATGGGCGTAGGTGTTAATTTGGCTATCCAACTGATTTGGTTCATCATTCCCATTATTGATGGTCGATTAGGTTCCGAATATGATGAAAAAATAAACCAAGCCTATGCGCTTTTAACTACAGATCATTTTTTAGCACATATAACTATCAATATCGGCGGTGAATTAATAGCTTTTCTGGGCATGGTATATCTTATTTACAGAAAAATAAACAGGCTCAAAACACATTCAGATTTAAATGCATCTTGAGCCTGAACCCTTATTGATTAAATGTTAATCTTTTATTTCATTGAAAAGCAACTTTAGTCAGTGCTTTTTTTGCTCCCCTTGGGGTTCTACTCTTTATACACATCTTGTTTAAACAAGTCAAAAGCTATTTTGAAGCCTTCGTACTTTTGGTTAAAGTTATCATAACCTCTTT
>NZ_JABKCA010000093.1 GCF_013166655.1 Lentimicrobium sp. L6 | reverse complement strand
TAAAAAGCTAAAAAAACTGTCCATTTAAGGAATCCTTACGTTATGCAACGGTCTTGAATCGTTATAGATACCCATCATGCCTGGATTAGCTCTGTCATTTGGATCAACCATTGAGTAGCCCGTAATAATCATTCCAGCACCACCTTTAGATAGGTCTTTGTAAACCTTATATAACTGAGGTGTGATATGACCTTCTTTATCTGCCATATTCATCCATAAGGCAGAGCGAAAAATGCGATTGTTCAGTTTGATATTTCTAACTTTTGTTACTTTTAATAATTTCATCACCAGCAATTTTTAATTTACAATGCAAATTTAGGTTAGCTTTAATAATTATAATAATTAGTTAAATCATATATTTGTATTATAATTTTAATAGATATGGTGAATTTAGAATGGTATCGCACCTATAAAGCTATATACGATAAAGGTACATTAACAGCTGCAGCGGAAGCTTTATTTATTTCACAACCTGGCGTGAGTCTTCATTTAAGCTCGCTCGAAAACCATGTGGGAACAAAACTCTTTGATAGAGTGGCAAAAAAAATGGTAGCTACCGAACAAGGAAAAGTATTGTATAATGCTCTTTATGAACCATTGCTGAAACTAGAAGAAATAGAAAAGCGTTTCCAAAAAAGCACCGAACTCGAAGTTCCTACAATCAACATTGGAATGTGTTTTGAGACGTTTCAACATATCTTAGAAAGGCATCTTCATACCTTGAATTTTAATATTATAAGCAGTTTCTCTGACTATCAGAATCTATTGAAGGATTTAGAAAAAGGATTTATGGATGTTGTTATAACACCAAAAAAGATAGATATTAAAGGGATTGTTTATGAACCTATTGCCAGCGAAACCATAGTCCTAATTGGTAGTGCAGATATTGACAAAGTAGTCTTTACAAACGAGATAAAAAAAAGAAGCATTGTTGACTTAAAGCTCTTCCTGAGAGAAAAGAAATGGTATGGTGCATCTAGTGATAACGAACATACAAAACGTTTTTGGCAGGCAAACTTTAATTCCTTACCAGACTTTAGAGCAAATTATATAGTTCCCAATTTTAAATCAATTATCAATAGTTTGAGTTATGGTAGTGGCTTAGCTATTGTTCCAGACTTTCTTTGCCAAAAAGAAATTGAGAATAATAAACTGCAATTGCTTTGGAAAGGGAATTCTCCAATTGTAAATAAACTCTATTTTGCTTATCGGAAAAATTCGATCTACAAAAAACAATTGGATAAAATTTTAAATATCTTTAAAGAAGAAATGAGTTAATAGGCAAGACCAGCTCCCAATCTCGAGTAGCCCACCCCACTAGCAAACACTAGTTGGGAGAGGCTACTGATATATCGGTACAGCATCCTAAGGAGCTCACTCCACCGTATGCTGGGGAGCGATGCTCTTTCTTTCAAAACAAATATATAATGTAGATTTATTTCTCAGAAGCCGATACGGCGCTTCTCTATGTCAGAGTCCATAGTGGATAGAATTTATAAATAAGAGAAATGTTTTGATATAATCTTTACATCGACTCATGCCCTCTTCTGTTGAGACGATTCAAAGTAATGGTCGTTCCAAGCATAGGACTTTGGGCAACAGTCCATCCTCCCATTCGCCTACCCCACATCCCGGCTCACATATGACACAAATTTTTGAAGAACTATCGTGATAACTTATGATAAATTCATCATGATATATTGCATTATTGGAATTTATTCAAAGTTTGCAGTTGTTGGACAATGAGACCCCTTAAGCAAAAAAAAAATGGAGTGAAAAAGAAATAAGGAAGCACTAATACACTTTAACCAATTAGGGATAGATATTATACCTAATTTCGCCCGCAAAATAAAGTATAGATGGCAGAATTTCAGGGAGAGAAAAAAGAAGAGAAAGAAAAATTGAGTCAAAAACAGATTGACGAGTGTTTGGCGGTACTACAAACACTCAATGAGGATATCGATCAGATATTTGACATTCCAGAAGACAAACGACTTGCGCTAATGATATCTGCTGGCCAACTATCAAGACCAAGTAAAGAAGAATTTACTAGACGTAATAAAGCATCAAAAAAAGTTCGTAAACAGAAATTAAAACTCAAAGACAAACTAGCTAGAAACACAACAGGCATAAGATCTGCCAGAGATGCCAGTGTTTTTGTAGCTCCCATCATGATTGCCGCTGGTAATGAGAATACTGAAAAAGATATCCCCTTGGAATCTCCTAGAGATTGTTATGTATGTAAGGAATCCTTCGGAAAGCTTCATCATTTTTACGATACCATGTGCAAGGAATGTGGAGACTTCAACTACGCCAAACGTTTTCAAACTACCGACCTTAGCGGACAAGTGGCTTTGGTGACTGGTTCCAGACTTAAAATTGGATATCACATTACCTTGATTATGCTTCGCGCTGGTGCCAAAGTAATTGCTACTACTAGATTTCCCGTTGACTCTGCTTTAAGGTTTTCCAAAGAGCCTGATTTTGAAAAATGGGGACATCGATTGAAGATACATGGCCTCGACCTAAGACATATTCCAAGTGTTGAAATATTCTGTAATTATATTGAGCAGCAATACGAAAAACTAGATATACTCATTAATAATGCAGCTCAGACCGTAAGACGCCCAGCAGGCTTTTATCAACATCTAATGGCCAATGAAGACATGCCCATAAATGAGCTTCCTAGATATGCTCAAGTTCTCCTTTCTGATCATGATTCTTGTTTACGTAAATTGAGGTCATTGAGTACTGGATTTTCGGAAGCTGAAGAAAAAAACCTTCCTGTTAGTTGGCATGGAAAACAATTGGGAATTGGACTTCATGCTTCAGCTAGGCTTTCACAGATTCCATATAGCATTGATAATTCTTTACCCACCGATGAAGTATTCCCTGTGGGCAAACTAGATGCAGATTTACAACAAGTTGATTTAAGAAAAACTAATAGCTGGCGGTTGAAGTTAGGCGAAATCCATACCAACGAAATGTTAGAGGTTCAGCTAGTAAATTCTGTTGCGCCATTTGTGCTTACCAATCGCCTGGTCAATATTATGAAAAAAGAAAATACAGGTATTAAACATATTATTAATGTTTCGGCCATTGAAGGTAAATTTCACCGTTGGCATAAAGAAGACCGACATCCTCATACCAATATGGCCAAGGCGGCTTTAAATATGATGACACTTACCGGAGCTTCTGACTTTGCCAAGTATGGTATTTATATGAATGCTGTAGACACTGGCTGGGTAACTGATGAAGACCCTGCTGAATTAGCTAAACGAAAAGAAGATGAACATGACTTTCAACCTCCATTAGATATTGTGGATGGAGCGGCCAGAGTATTAGACCCTTTGTTCGATGGAATTAATACTAAGAAACATTGGTGTGGTAAATTCCTGAAGGATTACCGACCTATTGATTGGTAGAGGGGAACTCAATTACTTAGTATTAAATTATCTGTTTTATTACTGCAATTTGAAAATAAAACTCTCAATATCTATCATCATTTGATACCTTTGCGCATATATTAAAGTAAAAGTATACATGGCAGAAAAAGTATTATCCCTAGAACCTTACCATCCACTAGATATTTTCGGAGTAAACGAAGTCAATTTAAACACCATTAAAGAGATATTCCCATCCTTACGATTTGTGGTGAGAGGCGATGTATTTAAGATTTTTGGCAATGATGAGATGGTGATTCAATTTGAGAAATTCTTTGATGTGGCATTAATGCATTTTGAAAAGTTCAACAAGTTGAATCCTCAAGATTTAAAGGGCTTGATGCACGAATCGGCTTCTGAATTTGTAAAGGGCAGCACTTCGGGTGATGATATTCTAGTTCATGGAGTTAATGGTAAATTGATCAAAGCACTCACCGTCAATCAAAGAAAACTGGTGGAGACTTCCATGAAAAACGATTTGGTTTTTGCTATTGGTCCTGCTGGTAGTGGAAAAACTTATACTGCAGTTGCTTTAGCCGTTCGAGCTTTAAAGAACAAAGAAGTAAAGAGGATTATTTTAGCGCGTCCAGCAGTAGAAGCTGGAGAAAGCCTAGGATTCCTCCCTGGCGACATGAAGGAAAAACTAGATCCTTATATGATGCCGCTTTACGACGCTTTAAGAGATATGCTTCCGGCTGTAAAACTGGAAAAATATTTAGAGGATGGCACTATTGAAATTGCCCCTTTAGCATTTATGCGTGGAAGAACATTAAATAATGCTTATGCCATATTAGATGAAGCACAAAATGCTACTTCGAGCCAACTTAAGATGTTTCTAACCAGAATGGGCGTTTACTCCAAGTTTTTCGTTACTGGTGATATTACTCAAATCGACCTTCCAAGAAAATACACATCCGGCTTAAAGCAAGCTCAAAACATGCTGAAGGATATCAAGGGAGTCGACTTTGTTCACCTCAATGATAAAGATATTGTTCGCCATTCATTGGTAACAAGTATTATCAAAGCCTATCAATTGATGGAGGATGAGGAGGAGCAAAATAGAAAAGAGAAGAAACAATCATCAATATAGTTATAATCAGTATATTCCAACTTTAATATTTAGAATTACATATTGTAATAAATAATGAAATATAAGACCGGATATATAAGTTTGTCCTCCATTTAAATATCAGGGATCAATCCTAGTTTATATTTATAAATTATTATATTTTTGCGCTTATTACAGTCGGTACAAATGCATACAACATAATTACTAATGATAAAAAAGCTATCTATTATTATCCCAGCCTATAATGAAGGCAAAACAATTCATCTCATTTTAAACAAGATACTTGATGTTGATTTAAAGGGAATTAAAAAAGAAATTATAATAGTAAATGATTGTTCTACTGATGACACAAAAGAAGCAGTAGAAAAGTACATGGTTAAGAATAAAAATTTGGATATCCAACTTTTTAATCAAGAAACCAACCAAGGTAAAGGTGCCGCACTTCAAGTAGGTTTTTCACATGCAACTGGAGAATACACCATTATTCAAGATGCTGATTTAGAATACAATCCCGAAGAATACAATGACCTTTTAAAACCTGTATACTATACTAACGCAGATGTAGTTTATGGATCAAGGTTTATGGGCTCAAATCCTCATAGAATTTTATTTTTCTGGCATACCATAGGTAATCGCTTTCTTACTTTTTTATCTAATATGTTTACCAACTTGAACTTAACAGATATGGAAACCTGTTATAAAATGATGAGGACAGACATATTAAAGAATATCAATATCAAAGAGAAAAGATTTGGTATAGAGCCCGAAATAACAGCAAAAATATCTAGAGTCCCTAATATTAAAATATATGAAGTAGGGATCTCTTATCATGGAAGAACTTATGCTGATGGTAAGAAAATAAGTTATAAAGATGGATTTCATGCCATATATTGCATTTTCAAGTATAATCTTTTTTCAAAAAAATAAATTCTGATGATCCCTAAATTAGCTGATTTTGACTATACTAAAATAATTATTTTATTATCAATAATCATCTGGGTACATTTAGTCCACAAGGAAGCAGAATGGGAAAAAGACACTGTAATTCAACACGATATAAAAATTTACTATTCTTATTTACCTGCTACATTTATTTATAAAGATTTAAGCTTTAAATTTAAACACCAACTACCCAAAGAAATAACAAAATACATTTGGGGAAAACCATTACCAAATAATGAGGGGTATGTTCAGAAGATGACAATGGGAACCGCCATCATGTATTCTCCCTTCTTCTTTATTGCCCACCAGCATGCAAAACTTTTCGGTTACGATCCTAGCGGGTACTCTGAGCCTTACAGTAGATGGTTGGTATACAGCAGTATTTTTTATGCTCTTATGGCTATGTTGATCATTAGACTAACCCTGATTCAATTTTTTAGTAAAGGAGTTGTCAGTCTCACTCTTATTATTTTGTTTTTCGGCACCAACTTGTTTTTCTACACTGTTTATAATGGGCCTATGAGCCATGTTTATTCTTTCTTTTTATTTTCATTATTTATATATCTATCCATAAAATGGAATGAAAAACCACATTGGGGAAAAGCTATTCTAATTGGTCTTACTGGTGGATTAATTACCCTTATCAGACCCACAAACATTATTATTTTTATTTTCCCTTTACTCTATAATGTTTACACCATTGATACAGCAAAAGAAAAAATACTTATATTAAAAAAATACTGGCTCCACATATTTCTGATAGCTATCTCAAGCATCATTATGTGTTCGCCTCAATTAATTTACTGGAAGTATATTACAGGCCATTGGGTTTATGGCTCCTATGGAGATGAAGGTTTCTTTTTTCTAAATCCCAATATCATTAAGGGCCTATTCAGCTATAGAAAAGGGTGGTTAATTTATACACCGCTTATGATTTTCGCTATTATTGGAATCCCTTTCCTATTCAAAAAAATGAAGCCATTTGCTCTTCCAATTAGTATTTTCTTAGTCCTAAATATATGGATAATATATAGTTGGTGGACCTTTTGGTATGGAGGAGGATTTGGCTCAAGACCAATGATAGATTCCTATCCACTTATGGCCATTCCACTCGCGCTTTTTATTTCATTAAGCATCAAATCTAAATGGTTTAATTGGAGAATTATTCCTGTTATTATAGCTATTGTGTTTTTTGTAAGACTTAATATTTTCCAAACTAATCAGTATAACTTGGGCATAATACATTACGACGGGATGACAAAAGAAGCATATTGGGGAGTGTGGAATAAAATGCATTACCCTGAAAATTATAGAACATTAATTCAAAGACCAGATTACGAAAGTGCTAAAAAAGGAGAAAAAGAGGATTTTGATAAGAACTAATCTACCAAAGCGATAATTTAGTCAATGAATTTTTTTAAAAAATCCAATTACGCCAACAAATCTTTTATCACTTTTGGGAAATACTCATATTCTAAAGTATGAATTTTCTGAGCTATGGAATCTGGATCTTCACCCTCCTCTATCTCTATAGATTTTTGAAATATAATGTCGCCATCGTCATACTTTTCGTTTACATAATGAACAGTGATTCCACTTTCTTTCTCACGAGCCTCAGAAACAGCTTGATGAACATAATCTCCATACATTCCCTTCCCTCCATATTTAGGTAAAAGCGCAGGGTGAATATTGATAATATTTAAAGGATAATTCTGAATAAGATAGGAAGGAACCAACCACATAAAACCAGCTAACACTACTAAATCGATCTTGTGTTCTATCAAACTTTCTAAAACTATCTCATCACCATAAAAATCGCTTCTATTGAAAACCACAACTGGTATATCTAATTTTGCAGCTCTCTCAATTACTTTAGCGTTGGCATTATTAGTTAACACTAGCTCTACGCTAATATTTTCACTTTGCAAAAAGAACTTAATGATGTTTTCTGCATTACTACCATTACCAGAAGCAAAAATGGCTATTCTTTTCATTATTAGATATTTAGTTATGACATTTGAAGATATAAAACGTAACAATTGGCAAAAATAGATAAAAAGGCAAGGCCAAAACACAACTTTTTAGTAAATGAAGTAACAAAAACATCAAAAGAATACGAAAACAAGACAAAAACAACCCCAAAGGCTTACCCAAAAACACACAAAAAGACCCCAATACTCCCATCATTCGAATTTTCTTGTCGAAAAGTCGACATGCTTCACGCCTGATTATCAGAAGCATCCTTTTTTGCAAGTCATAAAAAGTCAAAAATGTGTTGGTTTGTACGATTGAAATTTTTTTCTTTGCAGCTTATTAATTCAAAAAAGGAGATAAACATGTCTGACACAAAATCAAAGGTTATTGATATTATAGTTGACAAATTAGGAGTAGACCCAAGCGAGGTAACTCCAGAAGCTAATTTTACTAACGATTTAGGCGCTGATTCATTGGATACAGTTGAATTAATTATGGAGTTCGAAAAGGAATTCAACATCTCTATTCCAGATGATCAAGCTGAGAATATCCAAACAGTTGGTGAAGCTATATCTTATATTGAAGAGCACGCTCAATAATTCAAACATTTCTTTATGAAATTAAGAAGAGTAGTGGTTACAGGCTTAGGAGCCGTTACTCCATTAGGTAATACTGTCCCAGAGTACTGGGATGCATTGCTTAATGGGGTTTCGGGCGCAGCCGAAATAACCCGTTTTGATCATTCGAAGTTTAAGACTCATTTTGCATGCGAAGTAAAAGGTTTTAATCCGCTTGATCATTTTGACAGAAAAGAAGCCAGAAAGTACGATCTTTACGCTCAATTTGGTTTAGTTGCCGCTTATCAAGCTGTTGCTGACGCCAAATTAGACGACGAAAATATTGATAAAGAAAGAGTAGGAGTTATCTGGGCATCAGGAATTGGTGGCCTCGAAACTTTTGCTAAAGAAGTAGGTGACTATGCCAAAGGCGACGGAACACCACGTTACAACCCTTTCTTTATTCCAAAAATGATTGCAGATATTACTGCAGGTCATATCTCCATTAAATATGGATTCCAAGGACCAAACTTTGCTACTGTTTCAGCTTGTGCCTCATCGGCAAATGCTATGGCAGATGCATTCAACTATATAAGATTAGGCAAAGCCGATGCTTTTGTAGTGGGTGGTTCTGAAGCTGCCGTTAACTCCCCTGGTGTTGGTGGGTTTAACGCTATGCACGCCATCTCCACTCGTAATGATGATCCTAAAACAGCCTCTCGCCCTTTTGATAAAGATCGTGATGGTTTTGTAATTGGAGAAGGTGGAGCTGGATTAATATTCGAAGAGTATGAACACGCTATAGCTCGTGGTGCTACTATTTATGCTGAGGTTGCTGGAGCAGGCCTTTCTGCTGATGCACACCACATGACTAGCCCACACCCTGAAGGACATGGTGCTATGCTAGCTATGAAATGGGCATTACAAGATGCAGGTTTAGAACCTATACAAATGGACCATATCAATACTCATGGAACATCTACTCCTTTGGGAGATATTGCTGAACCAAAAGCTATCACCACTCTATATGGTGAGCATGCTTATAATATCAGTATCAACTCTACCAAATCAATGACAGGTCACTTATTGGGAGCTGCAGGAGCTGTTGAAGCTATCGCTACTGTTTTAGCGGTGAAAAACGATATCGTTCCTCCAACAATTAACCATTATGAAACCGACCCTAACATTGATCAGAAATTAGATTTCACATTCAATGTTGCTAAGAAACGTACTGTTGACGTAGCTTTATCCAATACTTTTGGATTTGGTGGTCACAACGCCTCTCTTATCTTCAAAAAAAATAAATAATCGTTGATTGGTCAATTCATAAAACGAATCAAGATACATATTTCGACTGATAAAGAATTTTATCATTCTATAAAAAATATTTTCGGGTTTTATCCCGGAAATATTTTTTTGTATAAACTAGCTTTACGTCACCGCTCTGTTGCTAAAGAAATAACTGAAGGCGTAAAGATCAGTAATGAAAGGTTAGAATACCTTGGTGACGCCATACTCGGCGCCATAGTAGCAGACTACTTGTTTAAAAAATATCCGATTAAAGATGAGGGCTTCTTAACAGATATGCGCTCAAAAATCGTGAGTAGAGCCAGTTTGAATAAACTTTCTCAGAAGCTTGGGATAGACAAGTTAATTCAAGTAGACAAAGACAATAACAAACACTTCCGCTCTATCAATGGTGATGCATTTGAAGCCATGGTTGGGGCTTTATTCTTAGACAAGGGATACGATTTCACCCACCATATCATGATCAACAGAGTGATAGCCGTCCACTTTGATTTGGAGGAATTAGTTAAAGCGGAAATGAATCACAAAAGTACCCTTTTAGAATATTGTCAAAAGAAAAAGATGGAATTGGAATACAATGTCATTCAAGAAATAGGTACTGGCTACAGAAAGCAGTTTGAGGTAGAAGCCATTATTAATGGTAAATCCATGTCAAAAGCCAGAGACTACTCCATTAAAGGTGCTGAAAAACTGGCTGCTGAAAAAGCGTACACAAAGCTGAATCCGGCTAAATCTAATCCAGAGCATTAATCCTCGTAAATATCTTCGTAGGAAACATCCAAATCAATACCTGATTGAAAGTCAAATAAAGTAGATCGTCTTAATCTAAAATAATTATACCAATAAGTTCTTAATGCTCCTATATAGCCAACCTTGGCTTGATCTGTTTCTTTTTGTGCAATATTTAAATCTGTCACTCCAATCTTTCCAATCAAATATCTGTTTTTAGAAACAACAAAACTCTTCTGAGCTATGGTATCGCTTTTTGCTGCAATAATCAACTGATTTTGCTGAATATTAAACTCCCCTACTTCTAAAAATATGGATTGAGAGAAATCTACTCTTTCTTGCTCTACTGAAGTTTTAGCAAGCTCCTCATTACTTTGCGCTATCCTAACTTGACCTTTTCTCCTACCCCAATCTAAAATAGGAATATGGAGGCCTAGTGAAAGCTGTTGTTGCTGCAATGGATCCTGATATACCTGATCAAAAACTGTTGAAGATCCATTGATTCCAAAAATCAAGGACAAGTTAGCATTAAAACCATAAGCCTTAGCTGCACTCACACCTGACTGGGCCTCCAATAATCTTCTTTCAAACTCCAAAATCGTAGAGGAATTCTTTAACGCTTTTTCTAAAGCCATCTCTCTATCTACTTTTTCGAAAAAACTTGGAGAAGGAATAACTAGGTTTAAACGGCTATCATCTTTCATTCTTAAAAATGACTTTAGTCGGAACATAGCGTCCTCTAAATCCATAGCATTTTTTTCCATAGCAGCCTGTGACTTCAGCAAACTCAATTCCATCTGTAAAACTTCATCTTCACCTATCCTACCCAAATTATATCTTCCTTTTGCAACTTTATAAAGGGTATCATAATTCATCACATTGATTTCTGCTATCTTATAATCTACTTGAGCGGTTAAAAGCCTAAAGAAATAGGTGATAGCATCTATAGAAACGCCTTCTACGGCTTCCAGATACTTTTTCTTGGCTACTTCATACTTAATGGGTTCAATCTTTCGATCCCATTTATATTGATTAAATTGAAATAAGGGTTGATTGAGACCAATATTGATGGGTGTAGACAAATACTGACGCGTTGTAGTATCTGTCAAATAATTAATGGTATGCTCTAAACCTGAGCTTACAAATACATTACCACCTGTCCAAGGAATCGCTTGATTTAAACTTAATCCACCACGATATAAAATACTATTTTGTTTGGCATAATAGGATACTCCAGCTGTTGTTTCTTGGGAGATTCGATTCTGAATATTTGGAATAACACCATCAAAATCTAAAGTAGGTAATTGCTCGGCTTTATAAAATCGATATTGCCAATAGCTGGCTCTAAAGCTATGTTTAGCTATTTGTGCTGCTGGCGACTGCTCCTTTGCAATATTTAATACATTTTCGAGAGTCAATATTTTATCTTGTGCCTGGCTTGAAAACGCAAAGGCAAAACTCAATACAAAGAATATATATTTTTTCATGCTGAATAATTTTAAAATAGGGAATTACTATTCGTGTCTTAAACTAGAAACTGGATCTTTCTCTGCAGCTTTTTGGGCTGGCATATATCCAAAGATAACGCCAATACCTGCACTCACACCAAAAGAAATAAGGATGGAAAATCCACTAACAATAGTTGGGATTTCGGTAAACTGGGTTATCAATTGAGCTATAACCAAACCTAGAACAATACCAATAATTCCACCTGTTACTGAAATAATGGTGGCTTCGCTTAAGAACTGGAAAACAATATCTTTTTGAGTGGCTCCTATGGCTCGTCGAACTCCAATCTCTCTGATTCTCTCCATCACAGAGGCCAGCATGATGTTCATGATACCAATCCCTCCAACTATCAAAGAAATGCTCGCAATAGCTCCTAAAACTAGATTGAAGATGGAACGGGTTTTCTGTTCTTGCTTCAATAATAACTCTGGAACCGTGATTTGAAAGTCTTTGGCACCTGCATGACGACGAAGGAGCATTTTATTTAAAACAGCAGCTGTAGTTTTTAGCTTATCTGTATCAGTTACCTGAACCACCAACTTGTCGAGTTGGTTTCTATTGGTTTCAGTAGAAGAATTATCTGATCTACGACCTCTTCCCTTTAGTGATTTTTTAGTCACGATAGAACGATCATTATATCTAATTAAAACCGTTTCTAGAGGTGCATAAACATTCATATCAAAATCACTCAATTTCAACTCTGACAGTTGCTCGCCTCCACTACCATGACTTCTTAGCACTCCAACTATGGTCAACCAAACATCACCACATTTTATCTGCTTTCCAAGAGCATCTTCTGTGGGGAATAATCTACTTTTTATATTGTGCCCTATTACACATACTTGCTTGGCATGCTTATAATGGAAATCACTAAAATAACTTCCTTGCTCTAACTCTAAACTATAGATATCAAAATAATCAACAGTAACTCCAGTAAAAGTTCCTTTAACCCCCCTATCATTATAAATAATACGGGTTTGATTGATAACTTCTGGGCTTACTCGTTCCACTCCTGGTATCATTTTTTTAATGGAATAAGCCTCCTCTAAAGTTAAACCTCGAGAAAGTTTCTCCTTACTCTTTTCTTCCTCAGCTTCGGTTCCTTCTTCATCAGACTCCTCAGAACTGGAAGAATTATCGTCACTTTCCACCGGAGTAATCACAATATTATTAACGCCCACCAGCTTCATTTGATCGAGCACTTCTTTCTTAGCTCCATTACCAATAGCCAACATAGAAATTACTGCTGCCACGCCAAAAATGATACCTAAAGCCGTCAACATAGAACGCACCTTATTATCAAAAACGGCTCCAATGGCAATCTGAAGACTCAGAAAATATTTATCTAATTTTAATTTCACAATTTTCTCCTTTTCCTTTGAAACTGATTAGTCATTTAGCTTTGATGTAAGCGCTTCTATTTTCCAATCTTCAGCTCCTTCAGGAGGATAGAGATAAACCTCTTGTCCGGCCTCTAAACCATTAGTCACCACAATGCTTTCTTCATTGCTTTGGGCTGTTTCCACTTGTTGCTTCCTTCCATCGGTATAAACAAACTGAATACTATCCTGTGTGTTTAAGCATTCTAGTGGAATAAATATGGCTTCTGGCAAAACCTCAGTAATAATTTTGTTTTTGGTAGTCATGGCTGGTCGTAAATCTTCATCCTGTCCTTCCACATCTATAATGACTTCAAATACATGTGCAGAAGAGTTTTTCATCTCTTCACCTATATTGGCCACTTGGGTTATAATTCCTGTCAAGCTTTTCTCGGGGAAGGCATCCACTCCAATTTGTACTTCTTGTCCAACCTGTACCTTGCTAATATCAATCTCGTTGACATAAGTTTTGATGAGCATTTGAGTTAAATCGGGTAATTTAGCAACTATAGGTCTCCAAGGACTAATCATGGAACCGGTTTTTATCTTGTCACCGCGCCAAGTCTTCTCATAAATCACCATTCCGGCTTGAGGTGCTTTAATATCAAACTCCGATAATATGGCCAGAATACTATTTTTCCTGTTTTGGTCTTTATTATAATCAATCATTACCTCCTGTATGGAAGTCACCTCTTTGTTCATTTTCAGACTATAATTTTCTGCAGCTTGATCCAAACTACGTAATGACTTTTCATAAGAAATCTCGGCTCTACGTTGGGTTGCAGGTGGTTCAAATTTAGAATTATCCACTTCTAATTTAGCCTCTTCCGTAGCATATTTCATATTGACCATATTATCTCGAGCTGCTCTTAGGGTAAGTGCCGAATCGAGCTTTAAAGTAGTAATCTGAGAATTTAGTTTGTCTAGATTCGCATCTACATCTTTTAGCTTATTCAGAACCACTGTTTTATCTAAACTGGCTATATAATCGCCCGAATCCACAATGGTTCCTTCTTCTACAATATTGTCGATCTTTATTTCACCCCAAATCTCTACACTTTGAAGGTTTCGAGGACCGTTAATTTCAGTTGAATTTTTAGCATCCAACTCACCAGTGGTGGTCACACTAATCACAAATTCTCCAGAATCCACTTTGCTAATAATGGCTGAACTACTTGTTGAACTGGGATAAAAATACCATCCGATAGATAGAGCTATAATGGTGGCGGCAATAATGAGTAAAGTTTTTTTCTTCATGTGGAAGGTTTATGCATTAACGATAAGGATTCTAATTTCGTCTACAATGATACAAAATAGCCTTATTTAAGTAAGTCAAGGAAGCGTTAAAAAACCTAAAGAAATAGATAAAATATCCATTAGGTATAATAAAACTTCCAGAATCTGCGTTTTTCTTTACAGAAAGCAGATCTTAGTAAAAAAAATGATTTAACTTTGGAATATTCTAATTAGATTCAATATGATGAGAAAATTACTCTTATTTACGCTTTTATCTTCCTTTTTTTCCATTTCCTTAATGGCCCAAAACATCACAAAAGGTGAGCAAATACAATCTGAGGTTGGTATTTCTATTTTCAAATTTGATATGAAAAAACAATCATTTTTCTCCTTAAAATTAAATTTAGAATTAAGCACTACAGCTAATGATATCATCTATCCTGAGGCTTCATTTCTCAGCCTTCAATTACAAAATCCCAAAACCTTAGAATTCATTGAGTTTGCCAGAATATATCTTCAAGCCTCATTAAAAGAAAACGAAGAAATCATCTATAACTATGATTTACAAATGTGGCAGCATTGGTTCATTAAGAATCCTCAAATTAGAGTCTTGAGTAATACTGATATTAATCATTTAATTTTATCAATGGAATTGGAAGCTGAGGAAGGCCAACCAAACATTAATGTTATTGATATTATACCGCTTTGGCAAAGTGATTTGAAGGGATTTCCATATACAGAGACAGGAGTTTCCGTAGAATTATTACCAGCAAAAGAAATCCAATTACCCAAAGGCACAAAACATGCCATAGCAAGTGTTCTTATTAGCGGACAAGCAGAAGATATTTCGGAGACCTCTTCTCGTTTTTATTTTCTAGAGATTAATGACACTGATGTATCAAAAAGAAGTATTTGGCGTGACGATTGCTCCTTAAATCCACTTCAACCAGAGCAAGAAGGTTGGTATTTGAGTCGTCCAAATTGGTGCCCGGGTTTAAAGGTTTATCCCCTACTTCACTTTATCGAGAAAAAATATATTGATCAGGGAAATATCAAACTAGAATTGAGTTTTCAAGAAGACAAAGGCAAAGTAAGTGCAATTGATTCTTATGTGACCTCCTCAGTTTTATTTGCTTTAGGAGAAGCTAAGGAAGCTATCAACCTATCAATAAATGAGATCTATTCTCCCAATAATAAAATCTGGCATGAATCATATAATCCAATATGTGGTTCACCAGTGATACTTATTCAGAATACAGGAAGTGAGAAGGTGGAAAGCATCACTTTTAATTATGGTTATAATTATCAAACTGATAATAAATTCAGATGGAAGGGAGAGCTTGGCTTTTTAGAAGAAGAGATTATATATCTTCCATCCCTAAACTGGTATTTCTTTGAAAATGGAGATCAACCAGAAACTTTTACGGTACATATTTCCTCCGTTAATGGAAAAGAAAAAGCTTTAAAGCTAGGCAAGAAGACTTCTGAGATGACATTAGCAGAAGTATTTCCTGCTCAATTAATCTTTGAACTGAATACCGACCATGCTGCGGATTTAAATGGATTAGAAATATTTAATGAAGCTGGAGAAGCCTATTTTAGTAGTGGAGAATTAAAATCGGATACTACATATAGTTTCTCTGTTGATTTTGCTCCAGGCTGCTACGAAATGATTTATTATGATGAAGCCAAAGATGGATGTCAGAGCAAGAAAAATAAATCTGGATTTCTCCGTATTATAGACCGCCAAAAAGATGCGGAGCTAAAAAGCTTCGATGGGAATTTTGGTAGCGAGGTTCGGGAGCAGTTTATGATTTTTAGGTAAATTGGGATTGTATTTTATTAAAGACTTGATTAGATAAGCATGAAACAAAGCTAAAAAAGTCACACATTGCTGCGAGGCTTTGAAATTTCCAAACTAATTAGCTTTTGCCAAGCATCTCATTCACTAGTAAATGAAAGGAATAAGCAGCTGTTATAAAAATCAAAATTCGAATAATTATTGAAGTTAGCCTATTTACTGGGTACAAAAACCTTAAAGCAATTCTGTAAGCTTTTATCTTATCTTGTTTATTTAGAATCGAGAATAGAATTAAGGAGATTATAATAACAACAAAACTCAATCCCACTCCTACACCATATAATGGAAAATCTATACTGAAAAACTTTGCTGTATTATTTACCCCCAAAAACTTTTCTAAATAGAATAAAATTATAAATGATGTAAATATTACATTTCCGAAGGCTGCTGCACCAACACTCGAATCTCTATCTTCCCAAGCTGGATCCTTTTTGAATGATCGTTCAATTAACACATAATTAATCATCCATATAGTATAAATAAGTCTAATTATAATCATACAAATACGGTCCTAAATAGTCTTTTCAAAAAAATACATGGAATCGTTTCCTATTAACCCGAGTTCGATTATAAAAACAGAGCTAATTGATCGTCTTTCTCCAAA
>NZ_JABKCA010000092.1 GCF_013166655.1 Lentimicrobium sp. L6 | reverse complement strand
AATTAGTAGTGCCAAACTAAGGGTAATTTTGATAATGGTTTTCATATATGCTTTTTTAAATAATACATAAAGTATAAATCAAACAATACTAGCATACTGATTTGAGAAATACTTATATGATATAAAAACGAGATTACAAACCTATTTTATAATTATATATTTTAATACTTTTTTAACAAAAAAACTGAATAACAATTTATCATATAAAAAGGAGCACGCCATCACGTATTATCAAATAGTACTATATATATTTGCCAATTCAAAAATCATCACATGCGTCTAGCCATTTTCCTAATCACAGTAATTAGCCTTTTTACATTATTAGGCATATATCTATTTACCCGAATGGGACAAGCTTTTCCTGCTTCTATTATGGGTTTAAAAATCACTTTGGTGCTTTATATTTTTATTCTAATTTCATTTTTTCTAGGAAAGGTATTAGAACGAACTTCTATCAATATTTTAAGTGATGCCTTAATTAGAATTGGTGCTGTTTCAGCTGGATTCTTTGTATTTGGCATTTTCAGTATCCTTTTCTTCGACATCCTCAGAGGGGTAAATCATTTAATTCCATTTTATCCAGAGTTCATTACTGCCAACTACGCCAAATCAAAATTAATCATAGGATTAGGTACTTTGGGTTTCATTTCTATTATTATGCTGATTGGTTTTTTAAATACCATCAATCCGAAAGTAAAAACCTTAGAACTGGACATTCAAAAACCCAGCAGTAGCCTCAAAGAACTAAACATTGTAGCGGTGAGTGATATTCATTTGGGAACCATGGTGAATCACAAAAAAACCAAAAGATTAATTTCCATGATTAATGAACTGAAGCCAGATGTGGTTTTGATTGGGGGAGATATCATTGATGATAATATTAAAGTGGTTCAGCATGATGAATTGGTGGAGCATTTTAAAGAAATTAAATCGAAATATGGTGTTTATTCCTGCTTGGGAAACCATGAGTATATCAGTGGAGCACAAAAGGAATTGAACTATTTTGAAAAGAATGGAATAAAGATGCTCGTAGATACTGCCGTTACCATTGATGGGAAGTTTAATATCATTGGTCGTGATGATATCCAAGCTCAAGCATCTTCAGGCATTCCTAGAAAAAGCATTACTGAGCTTCAAAGCGAACTCAATATCTCACTCCCTACCCTCCTCCTCGATCATCAACCCTATAAACTGGAGGAGGCAAGTCAAACAGGAATCGATTTCCAATTTTCAGGACACACCCATAATGGACAATTCTGGCCATTAAATTATATCACAGGTATGATTTTTGAGCAAGATTGGGGCTACCTAAAAAAGAAAGATTCTCATTTTTATATCTCCTCTGGTTATGGTACTGCAGTTATTCCTATCCGATTGGGCAATGATTCTGAAATAGTGAATATCAAACTGAGGAATAGTTTGAAATAGTAAGGGAACATTATAAGCATCTATTTTTCAGTATCTAATTCCATTTATACTTGCACAAACATATTAACCTCATTTCTACTACAGCACAATCTTAGCAGAAAACTGGATATAGTTAAGGGTCTGCTGTAATAAGACGAGAATGAATTCATGTGAAGAAATGAATATAAACATATTTTCATACTGAATAATGATTACCTTTATCGTCCCAAAAAATTAACGTTATGACTACTATCAATTACCAAGTCAAAACGATATCTCGTTCCCAGCTAGATATGGTTATTGACTGGGCTACTCAAGAGGGATGGAATCCTGGACTACACGATATTGATGCCTATTATGCTGCTGACAAAAACGGATTTCTAATAGGATATTTAAATGGAGAAGCCATCGCCTCTATTTCCGTAATAAAATATGATGATACTTTTGGTTTCTTAGGATTTTACATGGTAAAACCTAAATATAGAGGCCAAGGATATGGATATAAAATTTGGCAAGCGGGAATGCAATACCTAAAAGGATGTAATATTGGCTTAGATGGAGTGGTAGAGCAACAAGAAAATTACAAAAAAACAGGTTTCAGATTGGCCTATAATAATATTAGATTTCAAGGTAAAGGAAGTGGGGAATCCATTGAGAATACAAGGATTACATCATTAAATCAAGTTACTTTAAAGCAGATTAAAAAATTCGAAAACCATTTTTTCCCAGTTCCTAGACCCAAGTTTATTGAGAAGTGGATCCAGATGCCAGCATCCTATGGATATGCCATTTTAGAGGATGGTGATATTAAAGCTTATGGCGTCATGAGAAAATGTAGAGAAGGCTATAAAATCGCGCCTCTATTTGCAGAAAAAGCCGAACAAGCCAATGAGTTATTCGAGATATTTAAAAGTCATGCTCAAACCAATGAGCATATTTACTTAGATGTTCCAGAAATCAATAATGAGGCACTATCACTTGCAAAGAGGTATCATATGACAGAAATATTTCAAACTGCCAGGATGTACACCGGAGAAATCCCAAAGCTTCCCATCGAAAAAATATTTGGCATCACCTCCTTTGAAATAGGTTAGATTTCACTCAAAAAAAATCTGGAAACCGAGTCCCATCTCTATCTCAGCAAATTAAATCTCAACACTATACTGATTCTAAATTGCTCGATTCGCATTATTTTCCCTATCGGTTTTTATATCTTTGCGCTTTAAACACAGCAAATGATTGAGTTATTAATTGGCATCGACGATACCGACAATAAGAATACAAGAGGAACTGGTTTTCGCTCTCGCCAGATGGCGGACTTGTTTTCTAAAGAAGGTTATGAAGTATTGGAGATTCTTCGCCATCAATTATTTGTTCATGATGATATCCCTTATACCTCCCAAAATAGCTCAGCAAGTATACATATCATTGCTGATGATATTGATAAAGTCATCAATTTATCACGAGACTTCCTCAATGAAATAGCTGCTGACGGTTCCGATGTTGGACTTTGTGTTTCCACATTCGAAAAGGTAAATCAAGAGATTATTGACTGGGGTAGAAATGCAAAGAAAACTGTCCTTACTAAAAAAGACGCTTTAGCTTTAGCAGCTAAACATCAAATTCATTTGGAAGGCCTCACCGGAACCCATGATGGGATTATTGGTTCTCTTGCAGCTATAGGTCTTAGGAAATGGGGAAACGATGGCCGCTGCATTTGGTTACAAGGACATGAAATTAGAGATATCAAAGGCGTTCATCAAATCTCCTCTTTAAAAAAAATGGTCAACATCGATGAAGTACAAACCACTGAAGGAATGGTCATTGATGATGAAGAATATTTAGACATAAACGAATGGTTCAGACCGGCGATGAAAAACAGCAAAATCATCACCTATGTTGAACCTACAAAAAATACAAGCAATGAGTGGAAAGTCGTATCAAAAGAATACATTAAGTCTATCTCTAACTAAGAGATACGCTACGGTTATAGAAATCTTACTCCTCATCTTAACAGGAGTTTTTATCACTACTTTGCGTGCTTATTTACGCATACCCTTAAATATCCCTGGACGTCATGGAATTGAAGTGATAGGTATATTAATGGCTGCAAGAATATTATCCGGTCAAAAATTTGCCAGTAGCATTACCATGTTGGCCAGTGGTTCTATGATGCTTTTACCTTTTATGGGCTTTAAAGACCCAACTATCCCATTTATGTATATGGGCATTGGATTTGCTCTTGATTTTGTTTGGGCTAAATTCGATCTCAAAACTAAGAATGCTTATATCGTTGCATTTTTCGGTGGTCTTTGCTATATGATGATTCCACTATTACGATTGGGGCTTCATTTTTCAGGACTTGTTTTCATCAGCTCCTTTGCAAAGCACGGTATAATTATTCCAATCCTTAGTCATTTTTTCTTTGGAGCTCTAGGTACATTAGTAGCCTTCGGCGCAATTAAAGCCCTTAAAAAATAAGCTATTACAAAAATGAAAGCTCAGTTTTCGCATATATTCCGAGTCGCATTTTTATGCATATCGTTTTTTGTATTCTTATATTCATGCAAAAAGGAGATTACAAACTATGCAAACCCTACTATTGAATTCATAATAGCAGATGGATTCATCAGTAGTGATACCAGCGCCAAGGTTGGGGATACTCTTTCAATAAGTGTTCTAGCACAATCATTCTCCGAATACCCAATCAACACTATCCGGTTTCAAAGAATTTCCCCCATCGACACCATTGTCATTGATACAGGTATGCATGTTCAATCAATTACCATGAACAAGAATATCATCAAAAGCGTGGCAGATTGGGAGATTTGGAATATCACGACTAGAGATAGAAACAGAAAACAATCAAATACCATCAGCATTAAAATTACCAAAGAAGAAAGCAGTTCCCATGGTGACATCACCCATGTCCTTCCTATTAGTCTAGGTTTCCAAGACAATAGTGAGTTTGAGAGTTTCTATTCATTAAGTCATCAAAGGATTTACAATAGGGAGGATGCTTTTTCCATACAAGAAGAAATTCATTTACTATCCTATTATGACAATGTAGATGAAGATGAACATACTATAGCCTCTCCTGGGGCTAATGTTCCTGAGACCATATTCGAAGGACAGTTTGCATTAGAAAATTGGGATACCAGAAATACAACTCGTTTTGCAGAACCCAGTATTACAATCGAAGACTTTGATTTATGTGAGAATGATAGTTTAATTTACGCCACCACCTTTGCTTTTGAAACGGGTAAAAGAAAAGCAAAAAACTTAAAAGCCAATGACATATACTCCTTCGTATCGGATAAGGGGAATTTTGGCTTGTTCAAGGTCATCTCCCAATCAGGAAATGAAACAGGAAGTGTTATTATTGAAATGAAGATGAAATGAGGAAATTAAGTTTACTATATAGCTTTCTATTTGTAAGTATTTTCTCTTTTGGGCAAATAGACAAGGACACCATCACTACCAAAGAGATTGTAGTTACAGCCAATCGCTATGAAAAGCAGATAGATGAAATTCCTGCAAAAATTGAACTGATCAAAAGCACAGATATTGACGAAATGCCGGTGAATAATCTGGATGACGTTTTTAATTCCATAAGTAATGTGAATGTAAATAGAAGTTGGGGACCATTTTCAAAAAACTCCAGTGTAACCATGCGAGGTTTAAGCTCTAGTGCTCGTACTCTTATCCTCTTAGATGGAGTTCCAATGAATGTTGCCGCTGGTGGCTCCGTAAATTGGCACATGATAGATCCTGATAATGTAGCAAGAATAGAAATCACAAAAGGACCCAACTCAGCCCTCTATGGAAATAATGCTATGGGTGGTGTGATTAATATCATCACCAAAAAAGCAACATCTCCTCTTTCTATCAACAGCAATACTTACGCTGGTTCTTTTGAAACCTTAGGACAACACCTCAGAGTTGCAGGAAGTAAAGTAAAAAATGAAAAAGGACTTTATTGGGGCCTGAATGGCTTTGGAAGAAAAGGCAATGGCTATTATTTTGAGAGTGAAGCCACCAGAGATTTCACGGATACCACCACTTTTATTTGGGAATATAATGCTGGTGGATACTTGGGTTATCAGTTTAATGCCAACCATAAATTAGAAGTGAGCGTTGATTATTACGATGATTTGAGAAATAGAGGAATCCAGGTATTTGAAGAAAATGGTAGTCACTATAAATTCACTAACTCGATAGTCAAAGCCAACTATTCAGGAAGAATAAAAGGATTCAGTATTAATGCTAATGCCTACAGAAAAAGACAAGATTACTTCTATCAAAAAGAAAAAATAAATACCAGCGGTGAATATAAACTTTCTGAAAGCTCCTCTATTGATATTGATGAGGGAATTTGGATAGGAATCAATAAAATGATTTCCGAAAAGAACTATCTCATTTTTGGTGCTGACATCAAACATGGCGACACCAAATATAAGGACATTTACTTTACTTCTTTTGATGAAGTTTATTATAATGGTAATTATAATTTCTTTGCCTTATTTGTTCAAGATGAACACGATTTAAACAAAAAATTCAAATTAGTTAGTGGACTTAGATTTGATTATGCCAACTTCTATGGTGGCGATTTTACCGTAAAAAACCCTTCTGCTGCTACCGCATATCCAAGAGATATTTATAATTCTTATCAATCACAAGCATGGAATGCAATGAGTTTTAAACTGGCTTTAAATTACAAGCAAAATGAAATTCTACGACATTATGTCTCGATAGCTTCTGGTTTCAATCCTCCTAAACTAGACGACTTATGCCGCTCTGGGAAAATTAGTAAAGGAATAAAGGTGGCCAATCCAGAATTGACTCCTGAGAAACTATATAATATTGAAATGGGAACTTTTATCACTTTAGATAAATTATCCATTGAACCTGCAGTTTATTATTCAAGAGGAATTGATTTCCACTATTTGGTCAGCCTTGGAGAAGATATTGATTTGGGTGGCGAAGTATTACCTCTATTACAAAAGCAAAACATATCTGACGTAGAAATTATTGGAGCTGAAATCAATGTTAAATACCAAATTCTCAAAAACCTAAGACTCTCCACCAACTACTCCTACAACTATACAACCATTATCAAATATAATTCGACAGAAGGTGTTGATCTTACTGGGAAATATGCTGTTGAGGTACCTCCTCATCAATTCTATGCTGGTCTGTTCTATCAATTCAAAAACCTAAACACCTCACTATCCTATAGATATATTGACGAGCAATGGATAGACGATGCGAATACGCTAAAGGTAGATGGATATTCCATTTTCGATTTTAAATTGAGTTATACCTTAAAAACACATTTTCAACTATATATAGATGTACAGAACATGTTCGACGTGGAATTTGTAGACAGAAAAGGCTACCCATCTCCAGGAAGATATGTTCTCTTCGGATTAAAAATTAACTATAATAAATAATCATTCAAAAAAAAAGTTTTATGAAAAAATTCTACTTCTTAATTTTAGTATTCATTGCAGGTTTTAACCTCAATGCACAAGTTTTAATCTCAGGATTTGAGTTTCCTGGTGGAGTTGAAGAGCCATTCAATGCCAACCTAGGCTTAGAAAACAACTTATCTTATGATATCCGTATGGAAGATACAGATGGCGCTGGTGAGTATTCTCTTTATTTGAAAAAAGGTGTAGGTGGTGATAGTGACTCTGCTGCTACTTGCGCAGGTTGGGATAATGCTGCCAATTACAAAATGTTATCTATCAAAGTAAAAGGAAGCGAATATGGTCACTTTACTGTTTCTTCTCAAATGCGTTCTACTAATAACGATCCTGGTCCAGCAGACTGGAAAGTAATGTGGAGACATAGTGGTGGTGAATGGGCTGATATTCCTGGTTCTGAATTTACTATTGCCAACGATTGGACAACAGGTCAATTGGTTGATATCGCAATCCCAGAAGCTGCTAACAATCCAGAAAGCTCTTTATATATTGCTTGGGTTCCTACTTCAAACCTTGATATGAATGGTGATGAAGTTACTGCTGCAGGTACTGTAAAGATAGACAATATCATGATTTATGGTTCTGACAATACAGGACTTTCTGAATTACATTTAGAAAACAATACTAAATGTTTCCCTAACCCAGCTACTAGCAATGCAAGTATTGCTGTTGATGTAGATGCTATATCTATTTCAACATTCGATCCTTCTGGAAGAATGGTATGGGAAAATAATACTCCTCAGCAGTTGAATACTATGAATGTATCTAATCTTTCTGAAGGCGTTTATATGATTCGTGTTCAGTATCCAAACTATATGGTTACTCGCAAGTTAATCGTAAAATAGGGGCATAAAATATGAAACTTTACAATTTGGCGCTTATCATTCTACTACTATCCACGCTTTTAGCATGTGATAAAAATGAGGATGCTAAGCCGCCAAATGTTTCACTTTCTCAAAGCGAAGCATATACACAGGAGAATGAGATTGTTAGTATAGGCGATCCCATCAAATTAAGAATTATTGCAAATTCTGAAGAGCCCATCACCAATATCGTGATTAGTTATACGGCCGATAATGAGGAATATGTTAAAATAGACTCCGGATTATATTCCACATCAATAGATTTCACAAGAACATTTTGGCAAGAAACGAAATTAAATGCTGTTTGGGAAATTCAGGTGATGAACAAAGAGCGTCAAACTGCAGTAAGCACTCTCGCCATTTCAGGCGACCCCAATTCCACCTATGGTGCCATCAATGAATATAATAACCTAAGCATTGGTATGCAAAATAGCAGCACCACTAACCCTTGGTTCGATGCTCAACTAGCTTATAGCTATCCAAGTGATTCTGGTATTATTGTTCAGAACGAAGTTGATTTCATTGCTTATTTTAAATATTCTGTTGACAATAATACAAACCGCCCTTCACCTACCTTCTCGTCTCCGGGTGAAGATGGCAATGGTTTAGGAGAATTATATGAAGAGTATTACCCTGAATTATTAAACTGGGATACCCGCAACTATACAGCTTGGGATATTAGAGCCACTAATGGCATCAATCTTCAAAACTTTAATCAATGCCACGACGATAGTCTACTTATTCATTCCTTTGATGATACTTGGGGAAAGAAGAAGTATAAATGGCTTGAAGCGGGCTTATTCATTCCTTTCCAAACTGGAAGCGGAAAACATGGGATTGTAGAAATCATATCTGCTGATACCATGGCCGAAGGAAAAATCACCTTTAATATGAAAATTCAGAAATAGCTAGTGTCTGCAAGAAAAATCCGATAAATCGTTATTTCATTTCTTGGAGTTTTCTTATCTGCTAATAAAGACATAAGACCAGCTTGTTATTCACAAACAGCTGACGCGGAAAGTTCTGCTGAATAAAACCTCAGTATGTTTTCCGTACGAATATAATGGTAAAAGAAAGTGTTTTGTACGCACCAAATCCGCACTAGCTTTGTATAAAATGATTGCACAAACAAAAGTATGAGTTCGCCCAATTAAAGACAGATATTATACTTGCTTTTAATTGTTATTACTGAATTTTTTCTAAATCCAACGAGTATATGAGAAAGCTATCTCTATTATTTTCTCTAGTTTTAATATTTTCCAGTGCTCATTTTTCACTAGCACAAAACACCCTACAAGGTGTTATTCTAGATGCACAAAATGGTTCTTTTCTATCTGGCGCTAATGTGAGCATCAAGCAACAGGGTTGTATCTCTGATGAGGATGGAAAATTTGAGCTAAACCTAGACCAAGGAAATTACACCTTGGAAGTTTCATTTTTAGGCTACAAAAAATACAAGAAAAAAATATCTATTTCAAAAGGGGATAATAGTGTTGAGATACAACTCAAGAAATCTATTTTCACTGTAGAAACCATAGAAGTCTCTGCTAAAGGATTTCAGTCCGACGAGATGCTTTCTTCCGCTCGTATTCAAAAGATCAACAGAGAGGAGATAAGAAGCCTTCCCGCTCAAAAACTAGAAGGCGTCTTACAATATACCTCAGGTGTAGACGTGGATAATACTCTGGGAATGTTTAGCGATAAAGCCGTAGTTTCCATGCGAGGAATGGGTGGGGACAATCAAGGTAGAATGCTGGTGATGATAGATGGTGTTCCCATTAATAAATCGGATGGTGGTTCGGTAAACTGGAATGCCATTAATATTAATAATATCAACGAAATCCGAATCGTTCAAGGAGCCGCATCCACCCTTTATGGTGCCAATGCTATGGGTGGAGTCATTGATTTACGCACATCTATTCCCAAGCAAAAAACCACAGCTGGCGCCAATATAAAATACGGAACCTATAATACCCTCCTCGCTGATGCTCATTTGGGCAAAAGCAATGTGGATAGTATAGACCAAGGAACTTTCTGGGATTTGGCTTTACATGGAGGCACCAGTGATGGCTATATCACCGAAAGCGAAGAATTTCTTGAATATGGCGAAGACACCCTATTACGTCCTTCCTATTTTGATGAAATATCGGGGGAGGCTAAAATTGGACATTCATTCTCCGGTTCCGAACAATTGGTGTTTTCAGTAAAAGGATATGCCGATAAACGAGGTAAAGGCTGGCAAGTCTTTGATGATGACGGGACTTATTCGAGTCGACGAGATTTGAATACCCGATTAAGATATAATGGTAAAATTAGTAAGTCTCTTTATTGGGAAACAGCAGCTTTTGGCCAATTTGAAAACTATATCAAACAGAACGAATATATCAATAGCGATAATGATTTCAGCATGTATGAGGTTGATTCTAAAAGGCTTGACGCAGGAAGTATTACCAAATTTCATTTCCAAAAAGGCATACATCTTTTTCAAGCCGGTGTTGATTTTCGATATGGCTCCGTATTGGCCTCTGACAATTATTTCACCTCCACCGATAGTATAGTCAATGAAGGGAATATTGCTATTGGCGCACTTTACCTTCAAGATGAAATGAATTTCCTTGATGATAGGCTTTTACTTACATTGGGCCTACGATATGATTATGCCGAATTTTTCGATGGCAACTATTCTGTTTATTATCCCAGTAAAAAAATTAATTATTTACTCCATTTCCAAGACACACTCATGCCAAATTCACATTGGCAGGCCATAAGCCCACGTATTTCATTATTGTATACCAACAAAGAAAACATGCGATATTATGCCAGTTTTTCATCTGGTTTCAGGCCTCCCACCCTTGATGACATGTGCCGCTCACAAAGCTCCGGAAACTACTTTAGACGTGCCAATCCATATCTTAAAAATGAGAATATAAATAATATGGAAATTGGAGGTGATATAGTCTTAGCAAAAAATATTCGCCTTTCAGCCTCTATCTATTATTCCATAGGAAAGGACTTTATGTATCAAGTGAGCACAGGCGATTCTGTAGATATAGGTTATAAAATCATTCCGGTATATAAGATGGATAATATTAGTCAGATGCAAGCCTACGGAGGTGAAACTTCTTTAAATATTGACTTATGGAAAGGGGCTCGTTTTTTCGCTAATTACGCCTATAGCCATTCTACCATTACTAAATATGAAATTAATGATTCTGAAGTAGATTACGATTTAACAGACAAATTCCTTGCCAATGTCCCCATGCATAATGCCTCTGGAGGAATATCTTGGGAAAATCCGATTGTGAACTTCAACCTCCTCTGGAAATATAAAGGAGAACGCTATATTAACGATCATAATTCCACTGATATTAGATATTTCAACTCTGTAACCTATCCATCTTATCAAACTTTAAACATAAGATTATGGAAAGCACTACCCTATAATTTCAGAGTGGCCCTCAATGTGGAAAACATTAGCAATACCATATATTTAGATAGTCAAGGTAGACGCTGCCCAGGGCGAATGTTTTTTGTGGAGTTGAGTTGGGTTCTATAGCATTCTTTTCATATTTCAACAAAACTTAGGTTCATACCTCATTATAATTAATCCAACAGACAGAATAATATTGTTCACCGGGAACATAACTGAGCACCTTGCATTTTAATATTTGCCCATCATTTAGTTTGGCCAAAGCAAATTTAACTTTAAAAGAATCCTCACCATATATTTTTTTAGAACGGTTAAATACAGCCAGAAACTCATTATCAATATAACCCTTTACCTTTGCACCTTTTCTCTCCACCCTTACGCCTACAATGGTTCCAATTTTGCTTTTCTCTAACATCTGATCCTCATCGCATTTCGAGCCCTTCTTTCCAAATACCAACTTATTTGAAAATATGTTTTTTCCCCAATAAACAATACTAAAAACATCTCCCCGGTTCATTGATTTAATGCTCTTATCATTATAATGATAGTTGGGAACACAACATATTAAAGAACCATATTGCCATTTAAAATGAATTCCTAAATCAAAAACAACACATTTGTTTTGTTTTTCTAATATTATCGCTTGATATGATTTTCCTACAGCTAATTTACTTTCCAGAGCATCCTTACTCAATAATTCCAATTGACATTTATTTATTTCATTGCCTTCAGAAATTGCAAAAAAGCAACCATTAATTGAATTAAGAAACGCTCTCCAGTAATTCGGTTTCTCATACTGCCACGGCATATTATCAATATTAAAAAACACTTCTTGCTCTTCAATATTCCCAACCAAGCTGTTATTATTATACTTTGATAAACGAATTTTCAATCTACTATCAGTATATTTTTCATGTATCGCTTCTTCCTCTAATCTTAACTCCTCGTTCAAAATCAATTCATCCTCGCTAAAAAGCATATTGTTTTTATAATAAATTGACACCCTATTCCCCGGACAAAAACTCAACCATTTTTTAGCATTCAAATTATTTTTTTTCCATTCATTTAAAAGTGACCCAAACTCCCAATCAAAATGAATCCCTAATTCCAACACCATTTTTTTGTCGGATTTTTCTAAAACAATTGCATCAATAAACCCTTCTTCAACATCAATTTCTTCTTGTAGTTGCAAAGCCTTCAAATACATAAGGATCTGCTGGCTATCCAAAGCAACTATACTTGCTTTAAAGAAATAATCTTGCAAATAAGGAAGTAGTATTTTCCAATAATTATTTTTAGAATAATTCCATGGAAGATGATCATAAATGAGCAATGCATAAATACCCATGCATTCTACATAAAACCCATTTTCTACTTGAAATACAAAAATGAATTCTACAATTTCAGATTGCATATATGCAAGGCTAATTGCTTTTTTAATTCGTTCTAGACTAGGTATCTTTCTTGAAACAAGCTTTTCGGCACTTGAAAACACTACAGCACTTTGCGCTTTTGTTTTTGTAATTATTGGACTCCCCTCACCATCCTTTCCCCAATAAAAAACATGAATAATATCACCTTCACATATTCGTGATGACAATTCTTTATGTATAAACATATTTTTCAACTTTGCCGAGAAGGAGCCATAATTCCACGAAAAATGAAATCCCAAATCAAGTAAAACGAAATTAGAAAAGGTCGCCAATACAATAGAGCTATATCTCTGCCCCTTTAATAATGGAGGTGGTTCAAATTGGTCAATTTCGGCATTAATTTTAAGACTAAGAATGTGAGTATTTAATTTAAAAATGGTTCCCTTGAGTTTTATTCCTAGAAGTGAGTTTTTTATAACTATCCAATATCCTTGGTTTTTATATTTCCAAGGCATATGAAAAAATGAAACGAAAGCAAATAATCCAACCATTTCACAATAAAAACCTTTTTCATGAAATCCTATTATTCTGAAGTTCAATACTTCATTACTCTTCAATGCCATTTTTGCAATAGCTAGTTTATTTTTTAAAAAATTAGGTTGCCTATTTGTCGATAAATTTAATAGAATTTCGAAATCTGAATTTTCTGAACTAAATATACTTGCGCCTTCATTCTCATTTCCTTTATAAATCAGACTTAATATGTTTCCAGCTTCTATTTCTTCGTATTCTTTTTCACTAAAACTAGCTCTATGAACTTCCCCTAATATAGATCCATATTTCCAACTGAAGGCAAAACCAACTTCTAAAATAAGATATGATTTGTTCTTTTTAAGTACTAAAGTTCTGTATTTTTCCCCTCTTACTAATAAATGCCTAGAAAATTGACTTTCTTGAGCTATCAAACTATATTTAAAATCATCATTTAATACTTTAACTAATGCTAAAAAATAAAGTCCTACAAGATGCTCTCCCACAATATTCCAGTAAGAATAATTATGATAACGCCAAGGCATATCATGAAAGCTAATAAATCCAAACAAACCAATTGTTCTAACCTTAAAACCATGTTGATGGCAGGACAAAATTTGAAATCTAACCACTGTTTTGTTCAAAAATGCCTTTGTTATTTTCGATTTTAAATCGTAAAGAATAGTATTTGGAATCATGATAAATGCTTAAACAATCAAAGATATAACTTTTTTCAATCCCACATCAAAAGTATAAGTTATAACTCGAATTATCATTATACATCACCTCTGTTTTCATTACCCGTATTAACCTTCAATGAAAGCATCATTTTTTATAAAACCTTAAACATGAGATTATGGAAAGCACTACCCTATAATTGCAGAGTGGCCCTCTATGTGGAAAACATTAGCAATACCATATATTTAGATAGTCGAGGCAGGCGATGCCCAGGGCGAATGGTTTTTTTGTGGAATTGAGTTGGGGGATCTAAAACCGCCAACCAACATCCAGTCTTTTCATCCGGCATTAGATATCCAGCATACAATATCGGTCGTCTTCCCACTTTTAAACTTCAGCATCCAACATATCAGTCACCACATAATAACGTGGGTCATCAATAGACTTCTCAATCAAACCAGCCATTTCAGGGTTAGCTTTTACAATAAGCTTTTGACATTCGGGACTCAGGTGAGTTAAGGTAACTTGTTTGCCACTAGCGATATATTTATTAGTCAAGTTAAGCAAAGCTTCTATTCCACTATGGTCGCTCACTTTTGACTCAATAAAATCTAGCTCAATCTTCTCAGGGTCTCCTTTTATATCAAATTTGGTATTGAATGTTTGAACAGATCCAAAGAATAATGGTCCCCAGATTTCATAAACCTTAGTACCATCCTCTTTCATTCTTTTTCTGGCTCTAATCATCGTTGCATTTTTCCATGAAAACACGACTGCCGAAATAATAACACCTGAAATCACTGCAATAGCTAAATCTTGCCAAACCGTAATCGCTGAAACAACCACTAAAACTAAAGCATCTGATTTAGGAATCTTATGCATAATTCTAAAACTACTCCAGGCAAAAGTACCAATCACTACCATAAACATAACACCTACTAAAGCAGCGATAGGAATACTCTCAATATAAGTGGAAGCAAATAGAATAAATACCAATAATGATAATGAAGCAAATACACCAGACAATCGACCTCGTCCTCCAGAGTTCACATTAATTACAGATTGACCAATCATAGCACAACCACCCATACCACCAAATAAACCATTAATGAAGTTGGCTCCACCTTGAGCTACTGCCTCACGGTTTCCACTACCTCTAGTCTCTGTTAACTCGTCCACCAAATTCAAAGTCATTAAACTCTCTATTAAACCTACAGCCGCTAATAAAAATGCGGTAGAGAATACCAATCCCCAATGACCAGAAATGGTATCGAATAAACTAAAAATCTGAATTTGAAAAGTTGGAAGAGAACCTTGAATACCATTCCCTCCTCCATCGGCTATAAAAGAGCCTACAGTACTAACATCTAAACCACCTAAGTTTGTGATGGTTGCAATGACCAAAATCGCAACTAAAGACGCCGGAATCTTTTTAGTCAGTTTTGGTAGAAACTGTATAATTCCCATGGTGAGAGCAATGAGGCCCAACATAATCCAAAGTTGTGATCCTTGCATCCATTCTTGAACACCACCCACATTGGTTTTGAATAAGCTTAATTGAGAAAGAAATATCACAATGGCTAATCCATTCACAAAACCAAGCATTACGGGATGTGGAATTAATCGAACGAACTTACCCAATTTAAAGAAACCGGCTAACATTTGTATCACACCAACAAATAATAAGGTGATGAATAACCACTGTAAACCTAAATTCTCAATAGGACTCTCTAAAGTTAAACCCACTTGATTTCCTTGCTGAATCAAATGAACCATTACAATCGCCATCGCTCCTGTTGCTCCAGAAATCATACCAGGCCTTCCTCCAAATAATGCGGTAATAATTCCCATCATAAAGGCACCATATAAACCGACCAATGGATCTATACCTGCTACAAAAGAAAAAGCTACTGCTTCTGGCACCAAGGCCAATGCCACGGTAAAACCAGATAAAATATCGTTTTTGGGATTCTTGGTAAAGTTTCTAATGAGTTGTTTCATAAGCAATTTAAATCTCTTGGTTCAAAGGTTCTTTAATGGTTCAAAAAGTCGGCAAAGGTAATTTTTCAATGCTTACAAAAAACATTTAATTTTTTTTTAAGATCTTTTTAGCATCAGAAAACCTTATTTGGCTTGGCTTTCCATATGGCTTTACTGATTTCTAAAAACATAGATTGTTTTTAAATTAACAATAAAATTCTAAAATGAATATATATTTATTATATTTGCAGCATGAGAGTAAAAGATTTTTCAAAAATAGACTTGGTTTTTAAATCTACCCTGAAATTGATCAAGAGTCAAGGGATAGCTGGAATCACTATGTCAAAGATAGCGAAAGAATCTTCACTAGCTACGGGAACCCTTTATATTTACTTTAAAAACAAAGAAGAGCTGATCAATGCCTTATACCATAAAATAGAGAAGGATGCATCAGCACGATTTGTTCAGGGATATCATCCTGATTTAGCATTCAAGCAATGCTTAAAAACAGTTTGGGTTAATTATCTGAAGCACAGAATAGAGTTTCATGAAGAAAGTATCTTTATGGAACAATATTATTACTCTTCTTATATCACTATAGCCCAAAAACAATTGGCTGAAGAGATGAAGCAGCCAGTTTACAACATCATCAACAGAGGAAAAGAGGAAGGTTTTATATCCAATAAAATAGAAACTGAAATGCTCTTCTCTGCAATGATTGGCTTTATTCGTGAATTGGCCGATGAGCATATCGAGAATCGCTTCCTAATGATTAAGAATAGGATAAATCAAGCTTTTGAATTAAGCTGGAAAATGATAACAAACTAAATTTTTTTATAGGGTTACCCATTTAGTTCACAAATAGTTGTATATGAGTATATTATTTT
>NZ_JABKCA010000091.1 GCF_013166655.1 Lentimicrobium sp. L6 | reverse complement strand
TTTGCATTCTTTTGAAAACTCTAAGTTTTTCATCTTTAAAAATTTTAATTATTAATTATTGAAGGTATTCGAAGCTCCTCAGCTATTTATTTAATCATTGTTTTATTGATGATTAAGGCGCCATTTATGTGCTATTCAATCATAAGAGCCTCCTTTCTTTTTCTTGGATGTTTTTGAATAGTCGAAAATTCTTCAATAGCATCGCCCTCTTTAAATTTGGATATAATGATTTTGTATAAATCCATGAATTGGGATTTATGGTTGGGGAGTTTCGAATAAAGAATTGTGGGGAGATAAGGTATGTGAATGGTCTTTTTAGACCAACATTCGAGAGGAGATGATTGGGGTCAATCTCAGTAAGGAAATTCGTATAAATATGATTTCCTAAATTAAAAGGTGTTGTGCTATGCTTTGTAGTATGATGTCTAGAATCAGGTCTGTATAAAGTGTTCATATATTATTATTTTATTTCTATTGCTGTTTACTCTGTCTTGCTTTTTCATAATGTCTAGTTTTATTTGATTTTTACTTGGTAAAATTACGAAGACTAAAACAAAGAGTCAATAGCTTCAAACAGAGTAAAAACGAACCTTTGTCTGTTGAAAAAAATATATAGACACTGAAAACACTTGTAAATACTATTATTCAAGAGGATGATACTTGAAAAACAGCAGAATTGTTGAAAACTTATACTATTATTATATGTAAGTAATTGATAATCAGCAATAGGAGTTTGTTATTGTATTGAAATTAAGTTATTTGTGCTAAATATGTTTATTGTTGATAAGTTTATTGCATTTGTTTAAGAACCTTAATATCAGATTAATACAGTGGTTTTTTATTGTTCTTTTAAAATTGACACGCTAATGTTGATAAAAAAGAATAGTTTTATTTGGTATAATAATTGGTAATATAGTCTATCTGCCTTTATATCAGTCAAATACATATTGGTCTGAAAATGCTGTATTTTTATGTTTTCTAGAGAAATGAGTAAAATAATCAATTGAAAATCAGATTTTCTGCATTGATATTGTCATATTTTGAGGTTTTTATGCATAAAGTTGATTCAAAATGAAGTGGTGATACCTGAATTTTGGTTTCAAGTTTAGGTTAAATTTATGAAATAATTTTCGAAAACTAAATGGTTTATAGGATTTTAAAGCTTGTGTAGATGATTATTTAGTTTGTAAAGCTTTCCATGCTTTCAAATATTTTTGAGGAGGCATAATAAAAACCGACCCAAAGGCCGGTTTTTATAGAATTACTCTTCAATTTTATTATCAGGTACCTGATTTTTCCATTTAGCATAGCCATAAGCACCAGCTGTAAATAATAGGATAACAATACCACTCCCTACAGGAGCACCACCCCCAACAGGAGTATTTCCTCCACTGGGTGTTCCTTGCCCATTATTAGGTGGAGGAGGAGTTTGAGCAAAAGCAAAAGCGGTGAATATGATAAATGCTGCTGTAATGGATATTTTCTTTATGTTTTTCATTGTTCTTTGGTTTTTTGCTTTTTCGATTTCCCCGCCCCCAATGGGGAGCGAAAAAGCAAGATTCTAATAATCATAATATTTCATCTGTCCACCCCTTGGGGATGGGGAAAAGACAGATGAATCATATATCTTTTATAAAATGACTTTGTTGGTTTGGTTTTTACTCTCTCCAATCAATTGAACTAAATAAGTACCTTTTAAATGGCTCAAATTAATATTCTGTAGTTCTGATTGATTTAAGCTACTTGAATAAACCACTCGTCCCACTAAATCAAATATTTGTATAGACTGAAATGCCATAGGGGAGGTCTGTCGAATATAAACTCGACCATTAGAACTATATACTTGTGCTTCTTGTTCAACGAGTTCTTCAGTTGCGGTAGCCTTAAGATGCAGTATGAAACGCTCCTCTGAATCTTCCATATTCCAATCGAATTCATAAGCACCTTGGCTTAAGTCGTGGATGGTGTTTAGTTTGGTGTCTTCTAATTCAACACTTGCAATGCCATCAGTTTCTAACATGCCAATAGAATATTTACCATTTGCTGTATTTTGAAATCCTAATTGAACAATTTCGGTTTCTGGACGAATATCAATAGATAACTTATCAATATTTGATAGTGAATAGATTTGAGATAAGTTTTCTGTATTGCTTAGAATTTTATAAGCGTCTTTATCCATTTCAAATTCATCTGAGCTCTCTTCTTTAAAGGCAATGACTAGTTTGTCTTTATATCCATTAGATTGTGTATAAACTATTATACCATTTTCAATAGTTTGTATAGCTTTCTCAAAACCATCAGCTCCATCATGAGTTCTCATAGAGTTTGTTAAAGTAAATGTTCCAGAACTACTAGGTAATACGAAGAAACCTTGACATGGTGCAGCATATCTGGAGCCTAAACCAAATCCTCCTGTAGCAGGATAAGCTACATAAGCTGTTCCATTCCATGTATACTTTGCACCGTAGCCACTCACTAAATCCCAATCAATAGAAGAAGGGTAGGGGTTTCCTACAGCATTTGCTTTATTATAGCTTCCTCCAGAACCAGATGTGGTAAGGCTAATGCTTTGATCTCCATCGTTAGGATCTCCAGTAAAGCTATAGGAAGCTTTTGCATGAGTTCCAAAGAAACCATAGGCTGTAACAGGTGTGAGTGTGGTATTCTCATCATCTATTTGCTCCCATAGCCCTGTAGATTCGTTCCAGTTTTGTAAATAATCTCCAAAGAAGAGATTAGCTGTGGTATTATTATTTGGGGGGGATATTAAATGCCATTTACTGTCGTTAGTAAGTGATTTTTTTAATATGAAATCTCCGATAATATAAAGATTTCCAGAGTTGATGAATGATGCTCCATCATTTAAGCTTAGACTTGCTCCAGGCTCAATAAGCAAATCATTACAATTCGCAGTAGATGATACTACTGGATTGGTGTTCTGATTACTAATACCCACATTATCTGTAGGACTTGGTAGACTTCCAAGACTCCAGTTTGTGGCTGTTTCCCAGGATGTTGAATTGGTATTTAACCAAGAGTTAAAAGCGGTTGAAGTCACAGACTCATCTCCATCACCACCTATAATACCATCATTTCCATTACCTGATAAGTCAACCACAACATTGCCATCTAGCTTATAATAAGCTACTAAGTTATCTTCATTTCCAGTAAGTGTTTTCAACATATTCTGCTGAATCTCTGATTGGCTACGAATATCATTCCAAATTCTCACTTCGTCTATAATTCCATCAGATAAATTTCTCGAGCCTCCTTGTGAAGAACCAATGGATGAATTAGAAACTGGATTTATAGGATCTGATTGTCCAGTGTCTGAATAAACCAATTCTCCATCCAGATATACAATTGGATCACTATTGCTATCTAGAATCAAAACGACATGATGCCAACCTGTTCCAATATTTGTTCCAGTAGGTATCCAACGACTTTGATCGAATAAGATTAGAATTTGGTTTCCATTATTATCCCATTCAGAATTTCCCACTCCCATTCCGTAACCAAAATTATGATTTCCAATATGAACAAAAGCACCTTTTTGGCTGGTAGAATTCAGATTTATCCAACATTCAAGAGTAACCGACGTTGTTCCTAATCCAAAAATTGAAGAGATTGAAACATAGTCATCTGTATTAAACCGCATGGCCTTTTTAGGACCAAAAAACGCAACAGATGGAATGCCATGGTCAGTAAAGTTGATTCCAGCGCTTAGTGTTCCATCATTATTATTTGATGTTTCATCACTCAGAATTTGTCCGCTTGTTTCATTAAATTTATAGTAACCAACCAGATTAGCTTCATCTGCTGGTACTAATTCTTTATACATATCAGCTCTTATTTCTGCTTCAGCTCTATCAATATTCCATAGGCGAACTTCATCCATAGTGCCATTTGATAAATTTCTGCCACCCCCACCAGAGCCAATATATACTGTGTTTGCTGGAGATACAGCATTAAATCCATTTTTTGTATAAACCAATTTGCCGTCAAGAAATGCTCTTGCAGTTGAAAAAGCATCTATAGTAAATGCTATATGATGCCAACCTGTTCCTATATTGACTCCAGTGGGAAACCAATTAATTTCATTATATATGATAATAAGTTCATTTCCATCTGAATCCCATGTGCCATTGCCAACACCAATACCATAACCGCTAGATCCATTACCTACATTAATAAAAGCTCCCTTTTCACTAACAGACGGAATGTTTACCCAACATTCAACAGTTACATTTATGGTTCCTAATCCCATATTAGAATTGATCATTAGTTCATCTAAACTAAGGGTTAAGGCATTATTTTGGGCATTTGTAAATTGAAATGGTATGATTAAAAAAATAATCAAATAGTAGAATAATTTTTTCATAGGTGCTTTGGTTTTGAGAAATTAATATCAATAATCTTGCACTAAGATAAGAATTATTTTGCTGAATTTCAATATTTTATTTGCTGTCAAAATATAATCCTTTATTAGTTTGTTGGTTTTTATAGTGCCTTACGATGGCATATGAAATAGAAATTGTGATAAGAATAGCAATATCATTTCCAATAGGTGCCCCACCACCAACAGGAGTAGTTCCTCCAGAACTGGTATTGTCATTATTTGGTGGAGGAGGAGTTTGAGCAAAAAGAGTACTCATAGCGAATACTAAAATGATAATTCCGATGTATTTCTTTATGTTTTTCATTGTTTATTTTTTATTTTTATTTCTTGTTTGGTTTCGGATGTTGGATGTCCGATGACAGATGTTTGGTGTTACTTCCAACTTTAGGCTTTCGGCTTCGGACTTCAGGGCTGCAATCCTTTCGCTCTGCTCAAGGCGTGCATCCCTTTACTTCCGGCTTCCGGCTTCCGACTTCCCACTATTCCAATATCACTTTTTCCACTTGTGTTCCACTACCCGAAATCAATTGCACCAAATAAGCTCCCTGCAAATGACTCAAGTCAAAACTTTGCAGATTTTGATGAGATAGCTGGTTTTGATATAAAAGCCTTCCAGCCAAATCATAGATCATAATCTCTTCAAATTTGTCCGCTTCATCCATTCTCACATAAACTTGTCCATTGTCTGAATATACTTGTGCTTCTTGTTCAACAAATTCTTGAGTTCCGGTAGCCTTAAGATGCAGTATGAAACGCTCCTCTGAATCACTTGTTAACCAATCAAAGCTATAAGCTCCTTTACTTAGGTCGTAGAAGAGGTTTAGTTTGGTGTCTTCTAGTTCAATACTATTTATTCCATTTATTTCTTTTAGGGATAGAGTATAGAAGCCGTTTTCGCTATTGGAAAATCCTAGTTGTATCGTTTCAGTATAAGGTCTTTTATCAATGGCAAGCTTACCGTCGATGCTATAAGACCAGATTTGCGATACACCATTTCCAGAGGATAGGAATTTCCAAGAATCATCGATTAAATTAAAACCATCATTTGCATTTTCATCAAATAGCAATTTAAACTCATCTTCGAATTCACCATAAGAAGCGGTTAATAATAATCCGTTTTGTATGTCTTGTGAGTTTTTATAAAAAGTTCCTCCATGTGTACGATTGGAATTTTGAAGGGAGAAACTGCTTCCATCATTCAGAGTACATATAAAGAAGCCTTGCATAGGAGGAATAGCTGAAGCGGTATTTTCGATATAATCATCTGCAACAGGGTTGTAAATATATGCTGTTCCATAATTTCCTTGAAGTTGTGACCAGTCAATAGCTGATGGGTAGGGATTTCCTACCAGATTGGTACCATCATGGATTGCATCAGGATCAGGATTATTATGATAGGATAGCGTGAAGGGAATTGTCCCAGTATTAGGTGTTCCAGAAAAAGTATGGGTAGTTTCACCATCATCTGACCAAAAACCATAGCCTTGAACAGGAATTAGTGCCATGTCGGTTACTTCTACATCATACCACCAAACATCTTCTTCACTCCAGTATTGTAAGTAATCCCCATCAAACATGCCGCTCACTGCATTTGAAACAGGAGAGGAGATCATATGCCATTGCCCATTGGAGATAGTTCTTTGGGCATTGAATGTTCCTCCATCATTTGTAACAGTTCCTGCAGTTTTCAAAGAACCTCCAGAAGCAAGTGTTAAAGTAGCACCTGAACTGATGGTTAAATTGTTACAATCAGCTCCATCACCTGAGGCTATTACAGGAAAATTAGTAATACCAACGGATGGAATCGTAACATTATTTGAAGAAGTGGGAACTGCAGCAAGACTCCAATTGCCGGGAGTATTCCAATCAGTGCCCTCTGAACCATCCCAGGTAATATCCGCATAATCTGTTGTAAAGCTTATTTCAGAGCCATAAGCTGGCCCTTCACTATTTGTTGCGTAGGCTCTTACATAATAAGTTGTATTTGGGCTCAGTCCTGTAATAGAGGAGGTAAATGTGCCGGTTCCACTGCCATTGGTTGTTTTAGGATCGCTTGTGGTAGGTGACCCGGTTGTATTCCAGCATACACCGCGCGCTGTAATCGTACTGCCACCATCAGCAGTAACATTACCACCACCAGTGGCTGTTGTTGGTGTAATATTGCTTATGGAAGAAGTTGTTACTGTGGCTGGGTCATTGTCTCTGCCGATGGTGTAATAATATCCATTTGTTGGTGTTACATTTTCAAAGGTGATATCGTCACCACTAACAGAAATTCCTGAACTTACGGATGTAAAGGGGCCGCTACTACTACTTGAGCTCAACAATTTATAATCATCTGCTTCAAGTTGGGTATTGTCGAGTAAAGGTGCAAAATTATCGCATTGAAATAGAAAATTGATTGCATCGTCTGCTTCAGAGTTAAAATACCACACTTGGTTTGCCCGAAGCTCTACACCTGTAGGACAGCCGCTACTTGTAGTTCCATTTTGGTTATTATTTGCAAAACTATAAGATTCTAAACGATCCAAAGTTCCACTGTAATCTTTGAGGCTTAAACCGTCACTTGTGATACTCCAATTTGTGCCCGTATTATACCAAAGGGCTTCTGCTACTTCAAAGCAGGACGAATTGTAAATTATTACAGGAGCACCGTAGGTGTTTGATGATGAAGATCTAGAGGTAAAATTGTAATTGTTGCTTGACAGATCATTCACACTGGAGCCAGGTGAAATAGTAGAATTCATATCCAACCAACATACAAGATTACCAGGATTGGTTCCATCAGCAATATCCCTGTGCATATAATCATTTATTTCAGTTTCACTCCTGGCATCATTCCAAATTCTTGCTTCGTCGATACGTCCATTAAAATATTTTCCCGTATTATTGTCATCGTAATAATAGCCGCCGATAGTTGGTTTGGGAATGTAACTGCTATAGTAATCAGGGCTAAAATCATTATTTCCTGAGGATGATGATGAGCTTGCAATGCCATTTATATACAAGACTACTGAGGAAGAATTATTAATAACTGCAGCTACATGTGTCCATTCATTTGTCGGTATTGCAGCGGTTGATGTTTTTGTGTTAGTACCAGATGAATTATATACAATGAGTTGCAATTTACCTTGACCAATACTAAATCTATAACCTCTTGCAGGTGAAGTGTAGTCTAGTGTAGTGTAGGCAATGATGTCATTATCTCCACTAGTTGTTGTAGGGTAAATCCAAGCTTCCAAAGTATATTGAGTGGTTACTTCAAATGCGTTGCCCGTTGCAAGATTTCCGTTATAAGTCAGATAAGCTGATGCCGAATTATTTGTTTGCGCAAAACTCGGTGTGATTAATACTGCTGTTAAAATAAAAAGTACTGTTTTTTTCATACTATTTGGTTTTAATAATTGTTCGAATAAATGATATCTTGCTTTAAATTGGCTGTTAATTAACAAATATAGAAAGGGCTAAGTACTTAAACAAAAATAGTACCTTAATAAAAACTGAACAAAGGGGGGGCAGATAGTTTTTGATTATAATTAACTGAACAAAAACTGAACAAAGGGTAAATTGGCTAAATTTTGGATAAAATTGAGGATAGATTGTCTGACTTTGCCAGATTCATTTTTTTACGCAAGCGGTAGCGAGCAACATCAACACTATCTTTTGTATTTTGTGTTAATAGCGATATTTCTTTGGATGACATACCAAGTTTAATAAATGCTGCTATTTTTTTATCGGCAGGAGAAAGCTTAGGGTATAAAATAGTAATGTTTTTGTAAAAATTTTGATGAACTTCATTAAACCTAATTTGAAACTCTTCCCAATGTTTTGAGTTTTGCGAAGTTGATATTTGCGATAAAAGGCTGTTTAATTCCACGACACTTTTTTCATCGATAACATTTACTAAAGAATCAATTATAGCAGATAATCTATTTCTTACTTCTGCGTTTTGTGCAACTACAATGGCATTGCTTGCCAACTCTCTATTTTTATGGTTTATGTTTTCTTGAAGTCGTAATGCTTTTTCGTTTATTAAATTAGCTTCTTGTTTAAGCATTTCTTGTTTTCCAGAATTAACTTGCAGGGTTAGTTTGTGGTTTTCGTTTATGGATTTCCAAAACCTATCTCTAAAAAAGTATATCCCAAAAGAAAAACCTGCCATTGTAAGAGTTAAAAATACTGCATTATTGCTTACATAGCTGGCTTGATCCATCACCGAAAGGTATATTATAGTCCCTGAGTACATTACATTGATAATTATAAAATTAATATTATGTAATACAAATCCTGTAAGGGTTATGAATATAGCTACTAAAAAACTATCGCGTAATATATTAAACTGCCAATCGGCAATTAGGCTCATTTGCAAACTGATGTTTGTGGTAAATATGTTGATAATTACTATATAGACAAGTATGAATAATGCAATTTTGAAATTTATTTTATTAAGGATAAAAAGAACAAACGAAATGAGGATTATTATAAGGGTAATAATGTTGATTATGAATAGAGTATGTAGATTGCTATTAAAATAATAAATAGTATCAATAAAAACTCCGAGAAATGCAAAAAGGAAACCAACTTTTATTGATGAGCTTACAGGGTGAGCTAGTATTTTATTAACTATTCCAGAAAATTGTTCTTTTATGTTAATTGTCATGTTACAAAAATAGAAAAAGTTAGCTAAGATTATCACTTAGGTTCTGTCGCATTAATCCAAACAATTTCCAAAACCAAATATAATGAAATAGTATACAGCTAAAGAATAAAATGTTTTAAAAGCTTAGACTTGGTTTTTCCTATCTGATTCTTTCTAATGATACTTACGGTTTCTATTCCTGCTAGTTTCTTTGGGCGGATTCAAATTCTTTAAACCCAGTATTGATGGCTATTTGTCTCTTGATATTTCGATAGCTTAAGGTAAAACTTAATTTGGAATAAACTTCCTGAGGAATAATCATTCTGGGATATCGGTGGTGCTTGAAAATTAATTGTATTTATCTATCCCAGAAAAAATTGGAATTATAATCTACCATTTGGTTTTCTTTGATGAGTTCCTCAAATTCATGTTTAAAACAGGTTTCCTTATGGTGTTCTTTTTGGTTTTCGATATAGCTTATCACTATTTCTACTTTGTTATATTGTATAGAAAAAGCTCCATATCCTATTTGCCAAGTAAATTTAATGATTCCATGTTCTTTCATCCATTTGGATGTTGATTTTTTTACTTCTTCCATGACTTTAGCAAGTGCGTGGTTTTTAGATAGCTTAAAGAGTATGTGGATATGGTCGGGTACTGAGTTTATTTTTATAGCTGGACTATTCATGTTTTTGAAAATACCAGCCATATAGGAGTGAAGTTTTTCTTCTATTTCTGGCTTAATGGTATTTACTCGGCCTGTGGTGCCGAATATTGCATGAACGTAGATTTGAGCTAGTTATTGCCTCCTGATACTTTGTTTTAGTGGATTTTATTGTACGAGCCATACAGGCTCGGGGTTACGTTTTGTTTGGAGCCCTTTGGCTCTACTTGGGACGGTGCCCCAAGTTTTAGCTTTTGAGCCCTTCAGACTTTGTATGGAAATGCAGATTGCTGCGTTTGTTGTTAGGCCTTCTAGGCTTTGTTTTGCTTCGGATGGAGGGCATGAAGAATGCCCTCAACATCATAGTTGGGAGAGTGTCCCAAGTTGAGGTTTTTGAGCCCTTCAGGCTCTATCTGGAAATGCACATTGCTGCGTTTATTGTTAGGTCTTCTAGGCTTTGTTTTGCTTTGGAAGGAAAGCATGAGGAATACCCTCACATAGTCGGGAGAGTGCCCCAAGTTGAGGTTTATGAGCCCTTCAGGCTCTATCAGGGTAGGATAGAAAGCAGGCTGAAAGCCTGCAACATCAAAGCAAGGAGCAAAGCTCCTTGCTTTGAACACAAGATAAAGCACCAGCCTGAAGGGCTGAGAGAAAACAATTAAGGAGAATTATATAGAATATCAGAAATATAGCCTTGAGTTCCCCATAAAAATCAACATGACCCATTAAATCTTCTTAAAAGGTAAAGAGAGGGTGTATTTTGTTGAAAAACCATAAATATTGTTGAAAAAAAGAAAAGAGTAAAAAATGATATGGCGTATAACAAAAGGAAATATATTAGAAAGGCCGAGCTGTAAACTAGGATAATCATTCATTTTGAAGGATGTAAAGAAATAAAGCAGTCATTTTTAATTGGTCAGCTGCGTTTTGCAAACGATGCTGTGCTTTTTTTAGAAGTAAAACTGCAATTTTTAAGAGGAAGGCTGCGTTTTGATGGGGCAAAATGTTAAATTCTTGAAGTCACAAAAAAAATGGAGTAAGTTTGTTACTCCATTTTTACAAAAATAAATATCAATTATTGCACTTTTTGATATTTTAGTAAAGCAAAGGATTTAAGGAATAAAGGGTCAGGTCGAAAATGAACCTTTGTTCCTTTTATCATATTATCGTGGAACTCTTCCTCAGTAGGAGCTCCTTCCGAATGAACCGTGAGTCGGTAAGTTCCAAAATCCCTTAATTTTACAATATGTCCGCGAGATAAATTCTTCGGAATATTCTTTAAAAGAGATTCAAGTACTCCCAATACATCGGAGGTTCCTAAGGATACTTCCTCTGCTATTTGTTCTGCAATTTCACGAACATCAACTGTTCTGCTTGATTTTGCTATTGCATAATACTTACGTGCCTCCTCTATATCTCGAGGATTCACTTTTTGTCTAACACTGTAATTTACCATGATTTTTGAATTTTAAAAATTAATAATGTGTTGTTCTTTGACAACTTGATTTTGCATTCTTTTGAAAACTCTAAGTTTTTCATCTTTAAAAATTTTAATTATTAAATACTGAAGGTATTCGAAGCTCCTCAGCTTTTTTAGGTGTTAATTATGGGTGTTTATAAACTAATAATGCATAAAGGCCTCCTCTCTTTTTTATATGTATAAATGAAATCATCATGAATAATGGCGAGCCTATTCATTCTGAGACATAGTGCTTCACTTTGAATCCATTGAATTGGGTTCATCACTATTTTAAGTATGTTGTTTTTCGGGGATTTTATAGGGGATGATCTTAATTGATTAAGATCGGAACACAGGCACAGACGATAGGGGAGCGTCTGGTGTGAAAAGAAAACAAATGGTTCTTTTGCTAAAAGGTTGATATCAATTAATGCTTGTTTATTTTGTTGGTCATGTTTGTATGAACTTTTCATGATATAATATTTTTAATTTAAGTCTTCTTAATCTGTTATTGTTTCTCTTTTTCATAATACTTAGTTTATTGTTTAATTTCTCATGGTAAAATTACGAAGACTAATTGAGTTTGTCAAGAGGTGGTATGGATATGAAAATTGACATTTATACCATTTAAAAACCATATCGATTGATATAAATCGTTTCTATTTCTCTTTCTTTTCAAAAGAAATAATTTCCATAGCTATGGCTATGCAAAGAATTTATTTCTCAATTAAGAAAAAAATAAATCAATTTATTTATCCATCATACGGATATTTAAATGGTATTAGATGTTGATAAAAAATACTAAATACCTGTAATGCTAGTGTTTACTGTTGCTGAGAACAGGATGAACTATTAAAAACATCTTATTGTTAACAAAAAAATCTATTTGTGATATTTTTTGCTGTTATATGCTGATAATCAGGTGTAAATATTGTTATTTGCTTGGTTTCCAAAGAAAAGACTCCGATTTTCAGGTAATATTGGAGGTTTGTATTAATGGGTTGATATTTAGTGTTTTATAGTTTGGTTGGTGTTTTGTTTAAGTTTTATATTGTGATATGTTGATAAAAATGACTAAGTATTTTGGTATAGTAATTGAATAAGTTTTTAAATCATCAGTAAATCAGATATATACGGGTTTTTATTGAAAGCTGAAATTTTCCTCATTTCTTTAAGATTTTGCACTTATGTTAATTAAATATTAGCCAATTTATACTAATTATGTCCTGCTTTAATGGGTAATGTTATTAAAACGAACAAAATACAAGGGTGATATAATATCAATTATAGAGTGCTCTGAATAACCGATTTGCCATCTATTCCTATGGCAGAGGTATTGAAACAAAGAATTTTGAACCTTGATCTACTTCTGAATCAAACCAAATGCTTCCATTCAGCATTTCAACATATGACTTCACAATGAATAAACCCAAACCAGAACCTTCGTAGTTTCTTGAATCTTTTAGTTCTGCTTGTTCAAATTTATTAAAGATGGCTTTTTTTCTATTATTTGGGATACCAATTCCACTGTCTGTGCAAATTATTAATAAGGATTCTGACTCTAATTTTAACTCTAAATCAATAGATCCATATTTGGTGAATTTAATAGCATTTAAAAGAATATTATTTATAATTGATGATATTTTCTGTTCATCAGATTCTATGATAAATCTTTCATATTTACCATAGGTTTCAAAAGAAAGGTTTAGGCCTTTTTCTTCACATTTTGGTTTATGTTGATATATGATATGGCTAGCAAGGTCTATTATATTTATTGTTCTTTGGTTCACTATAATTTCTCCACTTTCTATTTTAGATGCCTCTACAATGTCATTTACGGTGTTTAGAAGTCTTTCACTACCATTTTTAATCAATTTGATAAATTCTTTTTGCTCCTCCAAGGGCAAATCAGGCTCCTGAAGCATATCTGTTAATCCTGCTATACCGTTCATTGGCGTTCTAATTTCATGACTGAGGTTGGTTAAAAAGACTGATTTTAAATGATTAGACTCCTCCGCTTTTCGTTTTGCTTCTATCAATTCTTTTTTCTTATTTCTTTGGTCTAGAAAAGTGACCATTCCATCGAGTAATAACGATAGCTGATGAACATCTGCTTGCATATAATCTTCATTTTTGTTGGCAACAGATGCTATAGCTGTAATTTTTTGGTTCTTAAAAGCAGGAACACTCAAATAATTCTTTATGTCCACATGTCCACTAGGAATACCTTTTTTATTTTCTAGGTTTTTTGAATAATCATTAATGATGGTTGGTTTTTTAGAACGAATGACATCTGCCCAAATTCCAGCTTCTACAGTATTGAACGACATGTTTATTTCCTCCATATTACAGTTATTCATCACGGTTTTAGACCATTTAAAAATTTGGGCTTCGGTTTCTTCATCATTTACAAATGCCAAAAAGCCAATGTTGCTGTTGGTTAACTCTATTGCTTTTTTTAAGGTAAAATCATGAATATCTTCAAATGAATTATTGGTCATATTTCCTAATTCAACCAGAGTTTCTAAACGTAATTCATTAAGCTTTCTTTCTTGGTTATACTTAGTTTCACCAGAAATATCATAGCCAATATTGATAACATTGCCCTCGGTATCTTTATAACTGGCCCATCGTGATGGTATTTTAAGTCCAAATTTTGTATTGGGATTATAATAATTGAATCCGGTAGAAGTGGTATTAAACATGGTGTCTTTAACTTCTTGATAGACTTTTTTATCTTGATATAATAGACTTAGCGGGTGGTCTGAATTATTTAATTCGTCCATAGTCCAACCAAAACCATATTCACATGCTTTATTCCATAAAATACATTTACCATTTTTATCAAAAGCATCAATAAAAACGGGGGCATTTTCAAAAATAGTTCTGAACCTATTTTCACTTAATGCTAATTTTCTTTCAGCTATTTTATTATCAGTTACATCAAAAAACTTAACTGCGAGTTGGTTCTGAGCAATTTTGTAAGCAAAAACTTCATAGGCACCCTTTATTTCATTTTGTTCATAGTCAATTTGAGAATTAAAAAAGGGTTCTCCTGTTTTAATCACATTTTTATAGGCCTCTGGAATATTTGTTTCTTTTAAACCAGGAAATGCTTCTTCAATGCTTTTTCCCGTATAATCATTTAGATTTATATTTAATATTTTGCTAGCAGATTCATTATGGCTTTTAAAAATAAGTTGGTCGTTTTCATCCAATGAATAAAGAATAACACCTAGAGGGGAGGCTTCTATGATATGGTGATACATATCATAATAGGTTGCTGCTCGCTCTTCTTGAAGCTTTAGTTTTGCCTTTAATTCTTGAATTTCTTGTTTCAATTCCTTATGATGGAAAAGGTTAATCTTCATATTAATATCTTAAATTGTTCAAGGATTAAAAATACATAAAGGTTGGATATAACAAACAACTATCAGTTAATGATCATGATATAATTTATTTTTGTTACCATTTAAGCATTATTTGTAAATTTCTAATTGTTTTTTATTGGTCTCATATTTAGTTAAAACTATGTCCTTCATTGTATCTCACTTTAGCTTCTAAAAACATATAATCACAAATCTATCAGGCTACGTAGCAAGAATGGTTCATGAATGAATTTCCATCGAACAAGTTATTTTGTATTAATTGGAAGTGATACATAAAAAATAGAACCTTTGCCCACTTCAGATTCTAACCAAATTTTACCCTTTAGCATTTCCACATATGATTTCACAATGGTTAGGCCCAGACCTGAACCTTCAATGGCTTTAGATTCTTTTGTATCTGCTTGTTCAAATCTATTAAAAACGGCTTTTTGTTTGTGTTTTGGAATACCAAAGCCTGTATCTTTACAATAGAATATAATCTCTTGATTAGAGACTTGAATACCTGTTTCTATAAAACCTCTATCGGTGTATTTTATGGCATTTTTAATCAGATTGGTAACGATAGAATCTAACTTTGTTTGATCTGTATTGATAAATATCTGCTCAGTTTTAATTTGGTTTTTAATATGAATCTCTATTCCTTTTTTATGGCATTCTGGTTTGAAAAATGTAACCAGATTATCAAGTAACTGAACCAGGTCAAATTCTGATTTACTAATACTTATTGCTCCACTTTCTATCTTCGATATCTCAACAATATCATTTACAGTATGCAATAATTTTATACTGCTACTTTGTATGATATTTATAAAACTTTGTTGCTCATCTTTTTCGATATCAGGTTCTTGTAATAATTGAACGAAACCTAAAATACCATTCATTGGGGTCCTTATTTCATGACTCATATTGGCTAAGAAGGCGGTTTTTAATTTGTCAGATTCCTCTGCTTTTTCTTTTGCTTTTACTAATTCTATTTCTTTCTTTTTCCTGGAACTAACATTTTCTACAACAACAAGTATTCTGTTTACTTTTTCATCTTCATCATATAGAGGAACCGTTTTATAGTGTTGATATTGATTATTAATAAACAACTCAAAATTTCTTTCGTTTCCTTTAAAGGTTTCTTTATAATATTTGGCAACAATGTCGGCTTTTTCACCAAAAACTTGTTCTAATGTTAAACCTATAAAGTCTTGAGGGTTGAGCTTAAGCTTTTTAAATTCTTGCCCTGAAGAAAAGCCAATACTCAAATCTTTTTCAATAATAGATACATATGAATTGGGATAGTTTTCAGCTATTTTTTCCAAAAGCATTTTGTTTTCAATGGCATTATCCTTAATTTTAGTTTCCTCAGTAATATCCTTAAAAACGCAATAGGTTTGTTTGAAGCTACCATCAGGATGGTTACCTGTACATCCTTCAAGAGAAATATCCAAATAATGACCTTTTTGATGTTTAATTCTAAAATGAACATTGTTTACATAGCCTCTTTTTTTTAAGATAGGGAAGTTTTTTCTGAAAAGGTTTTTCCAATCTGGATGTAAAAAATCTTCAAACTTTTTTCCAATAACTTCTTCTCTATTATACCCTAGCGTTTTTAACCAAGTAGGATTCACATCAATAATGTTTCCGTGGGCATCAAGTGATTGATAGGAGAGAGGAGCATTGTCATAAAGAGATTTGTATTTCTGTTCATTTTCTGCCAATTTAAACAAAACATCTTTTTGTTCTGTAATATCCTGAAAAACCCCTATAATCTTAATGATTTGATTATTGTCATCAAACAAATAATTTGCTGTAGACTTACAATATCTTAAAGAACCATCTTTAGGGATAAATCTAAATTCGAGAGAGCAGGGAGATTTTGATGAAATATTTTCTTCAATGGTGTTTTTTACCAAATCAACATCATCTTTGTAAATATGAGAATAGAAAAGCTCAAATGTTGGAGATGTTACCACTTCTTGATAACCCATTAGTTTACAATAGTTATCGGACCAAATCTGTGTATTGTTGATTAAGTCAATCTCCCAGGTACCCATATTATTATCTATCTGGGTATTATTACTAATTATTTCAGAATGCCTCAATGCCTGTTGAAGTTGACTGAGCTGTTGCTTTAATTGCTGATTTTGTTCGATTAGTTCTTGTGTAGATAAATTCTTAACATTCTTCTCTTGCTCCATAATGATTGTTTTTTATATCCCCCTGTAAAAGTTTACAATTTAATAATTTTCTATTAAAAATGCAAATTTCATCAAGTAAAATCTAAGCATTATTGACGAACAGAACTGTGGTTAAATCCTATTTTGATGCGTTATGCAAATTTTTTCATACCAAAAATGCTACCAATTCATCCTTTTTCATGGAAAAAAGGAAGCAAAAAGCCATCCCAAACAATTGCCTACCCTCCTCTTATAGAATATTGATTTGTCTAACAAAGTAGAAAACTAATGACCTAATAATCTAACCACCCTAACTGATTTAAAACTATCATTTCTATTTCAAACATTCTCGATGTCATTATTTTAAAAGCCAAGGCCTTTTGCTGACAAATCAAATATTCTATAATTCATCGCATGAGCCGGCCTAAGTTTGGGAAAGGCCTGCCCTCTGTCTTCGAAAATATATTACGGCTTAA